>NZ_JAQMTM010000157.1:0-21703 GCF_028331085.1 Anabaena sp. CS-542/02 | reverse complement strand
TCCCTCAGTCGCCTCCAGTCTCAACAACCTAGCAGGTCTCTACTATTCCCAAAGACGGTACGACCAAGCCGAACCTTTGTATCTCCAAGCTTTAGAACTGAGTAAACGCCTGCTGGGAGACAATCATCCCTCAGTCGCCACCAGTCTCAACAACCTAGCAGGTCTCTACTATTCCCAAAGACGGTACGACCAAGCCGAACCTTTGTATCTCCAAGCTTTAAAACTGTGTAAACGCTTGCTGGGAGACAATCATCCCCATACTATTATTGTTCGTGAAAATTTGGCAGCTTGCCGACAACAAACTAGGGTAGTCTCCCTGGAGGGACAATTGTTAAAGTTTAGGCTTTGTACACCCACGCAGTTGCCCTTACCACCGGCAGACTGCTAAGTATTTTCTAAATATATCCCCCAAGTATAGCCCCAATTATTAGTATGAATAACTACAGTAATTTTTACACTTTCTCAACGTGACTGTTACCGTAATCACCATTTTCCTCGACAAACTTTTTGGCGGACTCCAGTAAATACTCGTAATAAGTACGAGCGACAATAGATAATTGTTTACCAGAGGGATACCCTATAAACCAAGTTCGCTTGATGGGGAAATGTTCTACATCCAAAATAGCGAACTCAGAAGAGTCTGGCATTAAGGTATGGCGAGATAAAACAGAAATTCCCAACCCCCCGGCGATCGCCTGTTTAATGGCCTCATTGCTGCCCAATTCCAGTTTAACTTTTACCTTCACACCATGTTGATCAAAGAGTTTCTGCACGGCGCGGCGAGTCCCTGAACCAGGTTCACGCATAATAAAAGGTTCATTTGTCAACCTTTTTATGGAGATATTTTTCTGTTTTGCTAAGGGATGATTAACGGGTGCAAATACTACTAAAGGGTTGTCTAAAAATGGCTCATAGTTGACATCGATATTTTCTGGAACTTGACTTAAAATGTACAGGTCATCCATGTTATTCAGCATCCGTTCCAAAATGCGTTCATGGTTGGTTACTTGTAAGGAAATCTCAATTCCGGGATAAAGTTGACAAAACGGCCCTAATAAACGAGGGACAAAATACTTAGCCGTTGTAATCACTGCCAACCGTAATTGCCCCTGTTTAAGACCTTTTAAATCCGCCACAGTCATTTCAAACTTGGCCATGGTTTCAAAAATCTGCCGACAAGTAGTAAATAATTCCCTCCCTGCCTCTGTTAAGAATAGACGTTTTCCCACCTGCTCAAATAATGGCAACCCTACCGATTTCGTGAGTTGTTTAATTTGCATCGACACGGTAGGTTGAGTAAGAAATAATTCCTCAGCCGCACGAGTAAAGCTACTGTGCCGTGCCGCTGCCTCGAACACCTTCAACTGGTGTAGCGTTGCCTGCTTCAAGGGTGATTCTCCTCTAATAGAAATTTAATCTATAAATCTAGTATCACTGAACACTTGCCAATGCGACAGAACCACTCATACGAAGTTCTGAATTATCCTATAGATAAAAATCTATTAATCTTATTCAAAGAAAGTTCTTTTACTTATGGTATTCACAAGTTATTATCAAGACAACAAGCAAAGCGTAAGATGCCTTCCGGGGGAAGATGAATTGTTAAAATTATTACAACATAATTTTAACTTTCATCTTTCCATATTTCTTCGGCAACTTCCTGGGGAATTTTGGCCGGGATTTGGGATAAATCAGGCAACTGTAACACTTCTATTTGCGCCACCTGCTCTTGGACATTGACGGGCATATGCAATGGTTCGCGGTGTTCAATCCAGCAGCTGGCTAAAGGTAAGGTTTTCTCCATCTCATCTAGTGGTCGAGGAATGACCATGACTGCGTTCAATTCGCCAATGCGTTCTGCCTCAAACATTCCAGCTTCTACTGCCACTGCCACATTAGCAACAGTGCCACGAATAATGGCAGTGCACAAACCGGCACCAATTTTCTCATAGGCTGCTAAGTGAACATCAGCCGACTTAAGCATGGCATCACAAGCACCCACCATGGCCGGAAATCCCCGGGTCTCCACTAAACCAATGGCTAAGTTACTTAAACTGCTTTGATTTCCTTCCTCCATCAATTTACTTAGCCGACTGGTGATGGGCAGCACTATATCCAGGTTAGGATAAGGCCGAGGAATCACCAAGCTAGAAACCAATTGACCAAACTGTTCAGCAGTTTGAACACCAGCTTCTACAGCCAGACGCACATCGGCAATTCCACCTCTGACAATAGCGGTACACTGCCCACTACCAATTTTTTCATACCCCACTAGGTGAACACCGGCGGATTTGAGCATCATATCTGCCGTTCCCACTATGGCGGGAAAGCTGCTGGTAGAGACTAAACCCAAAGCAGTATTTTTCAGAGCATCTCGTCGGCGGGATTTCTGAATTGTGCTAATAGAGTGTTGGTTAGATGTTTCCATGTGAACTTTCCAGATTACTCATGAAACTGACAACTTACAATTAACACTTACTCAGACTGATCGTCAGAGATGGGGTCATTTAAGCTTTGCCGATGGGGAAATAATGTCACTAGTAACCTATTTATACTTCCTTGTCCATAAATTTGGTTCCCGAAATTATGAGCTGATTTAGTGGGAGGCTGACTTGATTTTGGTTCCTGGGGTATGGATTTATTGGCGTCAGCGTTTTCTTCTCCAGCAGGGGGCTGGCTTTCCGATGTAGGCGAAGACACAGAAGAGGAAGTAGACTGGTATTTAAATTTCCAGTAAGCCGATGCACAAATGTTAGTTGAGGACATGACTGTCTCCTCATCCGGCTCTAAACTATTTTCCGCTTCTGGCTGTTGTTCACTACTGGTATGAGCACCATTGTTAGGGGCTGCTGCCGGTTGTTGTGTATCCTCAATTTCCCGACTGGTGTCCCCTAAAATTGAGCCTGGCGGAATGACTGTTCCTGGCTCGATAGAACAGTTAAAAACTGTGGTTGCTGAACCAATACAAGCATTTGCGCCAATTTTGCCTTGACCAACCATCAAAAAACCGGCTCCCAAGTTTGCTCCTGCTTCTACCTCTAGGGTGCCTTCGCTAACTTGGAGAATTGACCCCATACCAATACACACCCCTGGTCCGATGATCATCTTGCTGTTTAAAGCAGCTTGAAGTATGACTCCAGGTGCCAGGACTGCACTGGGATGAATAGTCACCTCGCCACTTATGTAAGACTCGAACTTGTTGCTCAGGTGCAGTGGCGGCACAGACATGGAAATTTTCACCTCGGAAGCCGGAGATAGCATAGTGCTAAGTGCTGAATCAATTCTATAAGGTCGGGAATAGCTTTATGCCTGGAGTAATGACTAAAAATTTTACTCAGCAATGGCTACGCCCACGGATGCTAACAGCACTCTTAACTCAGCACTTTTAGGGACGTTGGATGATAGTTTCCAGGACTCGGCGTTTAGCTTTAGTGTCAATACCAACTAACCGCACGTATTCCCCTGGATATTCAGCGAGGTATCCCTCTAAAGCCTCAATCACCCCTCTGTCAGATTTGGCTTCAATTTGACCGCAGCTCGCCCAGGAACCTGTACGGAACCGTCTTTGGTCTACGTGTTCAGCAGTAACTTTATATCCACCCGCCAAAATTTGTCGGATTTGGTCTACCACTTCAGAACTCAACCGGGTACTGGTGGCGGTGGCAGTAGCAGTGCCGGAACTATTGCTGCTAAAGGATTTCTTGGTAGCAGAAGGGGCAACTAGTCCGCCTGGTCTTTGGATAATGCTTTCTAAAACCCGCCGTTTAGCTTTGGTATCAATACCAATCACCCGTACATATTCCCCTTGGTGGGATTCTAAACATGCTTCTAATGCCGCTAGCACTTCATTGGTGGAAGTTGATTCAATGGGCTGGCAGCTGTTCCAGGAACCAGTGCGGAAACGTCGCTCATCTACATGTTCAGACCCAATTTTGTAACCACTTGACAGCAAATTACGAATTTGATCTATGGTTTCGCTACTCAGTACACCACTGCTGGCAACGTGACCATTGCCATTACTACTATAACGACCGTTACCATTATTAGCAGATGCCTGAAAACCACTAGAGGCAATGGCAGTAACTATGCCATCCGGGCGTTGAATAATGGTTTCTAGGACGCGCCGTTTACCATTGTCAATGCCAAACAGACGGACATATTCGCCGCTATGATCTTTCAGACAGCTTTCTAAGGCTGCGATCGCTTCACCTATAGATCCAGGTTGAATCGGTTGGCAACTTTGCCAACAACCAGTGCGGAACCGTCTTTGATCTACGTGTTCTGTACCAATTTTATATCCTTGATCTAAAAGATAGCGCACCTGTTCTATGATTTCTGCACCCAAGCTGTTGCTCGACACTTCACTACTCCTTTCTAGCTCTAAAACAGTAATACCAGTATTTGTATAAGATTTAGCAATCTCATCCCGAATGGGTGCAA
Organism: Anabaena sp. CS-542/02; assembly: GCF_028331085.1. Lineage (NCBI taxonomy): Bacteria > Bacillati > Cyanobacteriota > Cyanophyceae > Nostocales > Nostocaceae > Anabaena > Anabaena sp. CS-542/02. Next base: position 17,263 of record NZ_JAQMTM010000157.1, on the reverse strand, counting down.
TACACTTGCTATCCGCAGCACAGCGATAACCAGTTCTTAATGACTGATTTATCCCCACCACATGATGGGCGAACTGCTGATCCTGAACCTCAGCATCTGGCAACCGGTCAGCTTGCTGCTGAGTAGTAATTATCGCTCCCGAAGGTACATACTTACCGGGGGGAATTTCTACATCTTGAATTAAAGCGTGCATCATGACGATGCAACCCGCGCCTACTCTGGCGTTAAATACTGTGGAACGAAAACCAATGAAGGAATTATCTCCTACATAAGCTGGACCATGAACCAATGCCATGTGGGTAATAGAAACATTTTCTCCTACCCATACTGAGTATTGATTTTGGTCATCGCCAATGACTCGGCCTTGTTCGAGTCCATGAATTACTACACCATCTTGAATATTAGTATTTTCGCCAATAAAAAAAGGTGTACCTTCATCCGCTCTAATCGAGGTTCCTGGAGCAATGATGACATTAGCACCTATTCGCACATCTCCAATAATATTGGCCGCCGGATGTACAAAAGTGCTTTCATGGATTTTGGGCTCGGCTAAATTCCTCGACCACGGGGTTGGGGGTGCCGCCGTGCTGCGGGCAACCATTACAAGATTCCTCCTCAATTAAGCTTTTTTTTCTTAAGTCTTTGAATGAGCAAAGACTATCGATACTGCTCTTTTTTGCTGTACATGAGACGACCTTCCAAGTGAATGGTATCAATGATCGCCACTACTGCTGCATCCAAGGGACGCTGTTCATTACCTAAAATCTGACGAGCGGCACTGCCACGAGTGACAAGCACCCACTCATCTACTCCTGCGCCTACGGTATCTGCTGCTACTTCGTATTTAGACAGGAGGTTTCCTTCTTCATCTACTAATTGCAACAACAGTAGTTTGACACCGCGAAGACTTGGATCTTTTTGCGTGCTGACTACTGTGCCACGAACTTTGGCAACTTGCATTACAGATTACGGTCTTCTACCGAAAAGGACGAATGGCGTTGACATTTTCCCGGAATTGTTCTACGTCTTCGGTATACCGAATTGGTAAGACGTATTCCAAGTTTTCATGAGGACGAGCAATGATATGGGTAGATAATACTTCTCCCCCATGCACCCGTTTCACTGATTCTACTCCAGCACCCACTGAAGCTTGAACTTCGGAAACATCACCCCGAACGATGACTGTGACTCGACCGCTGCCGATTTTTTCATAGCCTACCAAAGTAACACGTGCAGCTTTTACCATCGCATCAGCAGCTTCTACTACTGCGGGAAAGCCCAGGGTTTCTACCATTCCTACTGCGATTGACATTAGTTTTTATCCTGAATTAAAGTTTTTACCCTTGAGAAAAAGTGGCCCTCAAGACAGCGACCCCGTTAATTACTTTACTTGCTTAAAATTAGTTTTTAAGTCCGGAACTGTTCTACAGCTTCGGTGTAACGTATGGGCAAAACGTACTCTAGGTTTTCGTGGGGACGGGCAATAATGTGAGTGGATAATACTTCGCCACCATTAACTCTTCTGGCTGCATCTACGCCGGCAGCAACAGAGGCTTGTACTTCCGACACGTCACCCCGGACAATCACGGTTACCCTAGCACTACCAATTTTTTCATAGCCTACCAAAGTAACACGTGCGGCTTTCACCATCGCATCAGCAGCTTCTACTACCGCCGGAAACCCCTTAGTCTCAATCATTCCAACTGCAATTGGCATCGCAGAACTCCTAAAAATTTAATCCAATTAGTACTGTGTTTTGAAATGTTTAAGCGGAGGGCTGCATCTTGAGCCATAAAAACACTTCTAAATTAAGCATAGGAAAGCTTGGTCTCCCTGGCAATATAAATTAGTATAATAGTTTATGATAAAATAGTTTTAAAAAACTTAACAAAAGTTTATCCCTGATTCGGATCAGTGAAAGTTAATCAATTCCTAGAGTACCCACTTATGCTTTATAATTTCTTTATTACATTTACAAAAGGACATTCATAGCTACGGCGAGCCCGCTCCGCAGATGGGATATTAATCGCTGTAGGTTTTGCTGTCTATAAGTTTTCCGACCTTGAGAGCAGAAGTAATCATTTTGTAAAAAACACATAATTTTTTTTAATGTATTGGATAAATTTATTTACTGCAAGTAGAAATATAAATCCATCATCACCCATGATTTAATAGACGTGAATGCTTGTAAATATGTATAAAGTATACTCAAGTATACCAAAATAAGATAACCTAAACAAAAAATACTCATTGAAGAATTTAGGGAACAAATAGTTAAAAAAACCATAGATATAATCCAATAATTATATTTTTTAGTCAAAGATTGTTTTCAGGATATTTAAGAAAAATTCAAAGCGGAGTCGTCAAGGAAAATGTCAATGAATCAGTTTCTATTTTCAACAAGTTGGTGGGTGCCATTCTACAGCCTACTTGGCGCACTGGTAACCTTACCGTGGGGAATGGGAATCATTCGGCGTACCGGTCCTAGACCCGCGGCATATTTCAACATATTCACAACCATTGTGGGTTTTCTTCATAGTCTGTTCGTATTTAAGCATATTTGGGATAAAGAACCAGAAATTTTAGTGATCAACTGGTTGCAAGCTGCAGATTTTAACTTATCTTTTGCTTTGGAACTCTCCCCAACCAGCATTGGGGCGATGGTATTAATTAGCGGATTAAGTCTGTTAACACAAATTTATGCCCTAGGATACATGGAAAAGGACTGGTCGTTAGCACGGTTCTTTGCATTAATCGGATTCTTTGAAATGGCGCTGACTGGTTTAGCGATCAGTGATTCGTTGTTTCTGAGCTACGCTGTTTTAGAAGTGCTCACCCTTTCTACTTATCTATTGGTGGGATTTTGGTATGCTCAACCACTAGTCGTGACAGCAGCGCGAGATGCCTTTTTAACCAAGCGCGTGGGAGACCTGCTGTTATTAATGGGCGTGGTAACGCTTTCGACTTTATGTGGTAGTTTGAACTTCTCTGATTTGTATGAGTGGGCACAAACAGCTGATTTAAGTCCAGTTACTTCGACTTTGCTGTGTTTGGGATTAATTGCCGGACCTGCGGGTAAATGCGCTCAATTTCCCTTACACCTATGGTTAGATGAAGCCATGGAAGGCCCTAACCCCGCTTCGGTAATGCGGAATTCATTAGTTGTAGGTGGCGGTGCGTATGTATTATATAAGCTTCAGCCAATATTAACCTTGTCTCCCATTGCTTTAAATACCCTAGTTGTGATAGGGGCATTGACCGCAGTGGGTGCAACATTAGTGTCACTAGCCCAAACAGATATTAAGCGAGCCTTATCTCATTCCACTAGTGCATACATGGGCTTAGTCTTTTTGGCAGTGGGGTTAGAGCAAGGTGGTGTGGCCCTAATGTTAATGTTAACCCATGCGATCGCTAAAGCTCTATTATTCATGAGTTCTGGTTCAGTAATCTATACCACTAGCACCCAAGACTTAACCGAAATGGGTGGATTATGGTCAAGGATGCCAGCCACTACCACAGCTTTTATCGTAGGTTCTGCTGGTATGGTAACACTGTTACCACTGGGAAGTTTCTGGGCAATGCTGGCATGGGCAGATGGCTTAGTTCATGCTAGTCCTTGGGTAATTGCCATCTTAGTATTAGTCAACGGCTTGACAGCCTTGAACCTGACACGAGTATTCAGATTAATATTTTGGGGCAAACCACAACAAAAAACCCGCCGCACCCCGGAAGTTGGCTGGCAAATGGCATTACCAATGGTGGCACTAACTGTAGTGAATTTACTCTTACCACTGATGCTACAGCAATGGTATTTGCTGCCTAATTGGGAAAACGTCGATTGGTACATACTATTAATCTTGGTTTCTTCTACGGTGATCGGGGTAGCTATAGGCTCTACAATGTCCCTCCATAAAGCATGGTCAAGATCCAGAATCCTGGTCTGGAGATTTGTACAAGACCTATTGGGTTATGATTTTTACATTGATAAAATTTATAAACTAACGATAGTTAATTTAGTCGCCCTGCTATCAAAATTTTCTGATTGGAGCGATCGCTACTTAGTTGATGGTTTTGTTAACTTGGTAGGATTTGCGACAATTCTAGGTGGACAAGGTTTAAAATATACCATTTCTGGTCAATCCCAGGGATATATGTTAACTATCCTGGTGGTGATCAGCGTCCTGGGTTTTTTCATTAGCTGGTCATTAGGTCTACTAGATAAATTACCGTTTTAACAGGGCGACAGACTTTTTACATCCCCTCTACCCATACATAGTTATATTTATGCTGAGTGTACTAATTGTACTGCCATTATTAGCCGCGGCTTTAATCGGGTTCTGGCCCGGCCACATTAGTGGCAAACTTTCGCGTCAAGTGGCTTTCCTCTTCGCCATTATCATCTTCTTGTGGACAGTTGTACTGGCAGTAAAATTCAATCCCGCCCAAGCCAGTCAACAGTTTACTGAGTTTATCCCCTGGATAGAATCTTTAGGCTTGAATTATAATTTAGGAATAGATGGTTTATCTTTACCATTACTGGTTTTAAATGGACTGTTAACTTGTATTGCCATTTACAGCAGTAATGAATCCCTTCAGCGTCCTAGATTTTATTACTCCTTAATCTTACTGTTAAATGCTGGGGTGATAGGAGCATTTTTGGCACAAGATTTACTACTATTTTTCCTGTTTTATGAGATCGAACTAATACCGCTATATCTGTTAATTGCCATTTGGGGAGGCGCTAGACGGGGTTATGCTGCCACAAAATTTCTGATTTACACCGCCATTTCCGGGATATTAATTTTGGCAAGTTTCCTGGGTATGGTTTGGCTGAGTGGTTCTGGGAGCTTTGCACTCTTGGGTTTGAAAACCACAACTTTACCCTTGGCAACACAGCTGATACTACTAGGAGGCCTTCTAGTGGGTTTTGGGATTAAAATTCCCCTATTTCCCTTTCACACATGGTTACCAGATGCCCACGTTGAAGCTTCTACACCCATTTCTGTCCTGCTGGCGGGAGTGTTGTTGAAGTTAGGAACCTATGGCCTACTACGCTTTGGCATGAACTTGTTACCAGAAGCTTGGACTTATTTAGCCCCATGGTTGGCAACTTGGGCTGTAGTTAGTGTCCTATTTGGCTCTTCTTGTGCGATCGCCCAAACCGACATGAAAAAAATGGTAGCCTACAGCTCCATTGGACACATGGGCTACATCTTATTAGCAGCGGCGGCGGCTACACCGGTGAGTACCTTGGGGGCTGTGATGCAAATGATCAGCCACGGTTTGATTTCCCCACTGCTGTTTTTACTTGTGGGGGTTGTTTATCAAAAAGCTGGAAGCCGCGATTTAAATGTAATTAGAGGATTACTTAACCCAGAACGAGGTTTACCCCTGATTGGTAGCTTGATGGTTTTGGGTGTGATGGCCAGCGCAGGTGTACCGGGAATGGTGGGGTTTATTTCCGAATTTATCGTTTTTCGCGGCAGTTTTGCCGTTTTTCCAGTCCAGACGCTTTTATCTATGATTGGTACTGGCTTAACTGCCGTTTACTTCTTAATTCTGATGAATCGCGCCTTTTTTGGGCGGTTGTCCCCACAAGTCAGCAACTTACCCCGTGTATTGTGGAGCGATCGCATGGCTTCAGTAATTCTAGCAGTATTAATTGTGATTTTTGGCATCCAGCCAGCTTGGTTAGTGCGCTGGAGTGAACCCACGATCACAGCTATGGTTAATAGCGAAAATGTAGTACCTGCGGTGTCTTTAGATCAGGGTACTGCTAACTAAGGACTGGGGAAGAGTATTTTCGATACCCGATACCCCATCTCTAAATCTCTGTAAATTTTGCAGAAATGGCAATGGTAAGCATGCAAAAAAAACCTTTCTCACATCCTTTATCTGAGTATATTCAAAGACTACTCACCGGAGGTACATTACTTCCTGATAGTCCAGATAATGTCATGGAAGTTGTGGGCATACTTAAAAGCTACGGCGTGGTTTTAGATGCCTATTCAAAAAACCTCATTTATATTGCTGAACATCAATTTCTAGTATTTTTTCCCTTTTTTAAATACTTTAACGGGGAAATTTCTTTCCCCAAGCTAATTCGCCATTGGTGGCATGACAGAATTAACTTTGAATATGCCGAATATTGCATGAAAGCCATGATGTGGCACGGTGGAGGTGGTCTAGATGAATATTTAGATACACCAGAGTTTGAAGAAAGAGCACAAGCAGTTATTCAAGCCAAATTCCCCAACAATCCCATCATCGGCGTTAACCAACTATTTCCGGATTTTTTAACGGAAATGTTGCGTGTGTCGGCTTACTATAGTGGTTTAGGCCAATTTTGGCGGGTAATGGCGGATATTTTCCTGAATTTATCAGACCGCTACGACCAAGGAGAAATTAAAACCATTCCCCAAGTTGTAGACCACATTAAAGCGGGTTTGGTTGCAGATGCGTTAAAGCCTATTACTTACGCCGTCAAAATCCGAGGGGAAGTTTATGACATCATTCCTAAATCTGTGGGTTTAACCTTCCTAGCAGATACAGCCATCCCTTATGTAGAGGCAGTATTCTTTCGGGGAACTCCCTTTCATGGCACAGTGTCATATAATGCCCAAGCATATCAAATTCCCCTAGACCAAGCTCGATTTCAGTATGGCGCACTATATGCCGACCCTTTACCTATAGGTGGTTCTGGTATTCCTCCCACTTTGCTGATGCAGGATATGCGTCATTATCTCCCGGATTATTTACACACAATTTATCGTCACAGTCTTCGAGGTGAAGATGATTTGCGAGTCCAAATTTGTATCAGCTTCCAAAAGTCAATGTTTTGTGTAACCACAGCAGCGATTTTGGGACTAATGCCTTATTCTATGGATACTGAAGATACATCTGAACAAACTGCTAATCGCGTCTATTTAGAAAAATGGATGAACCGCTTAGAAACTTCTCAATTACAGGCAGTAAATAACAAATAATACAACTTAATTAATTTTGTCCAAAAAATCAATCTCTAATCTAGTGCGATCGCTCACGATATTTGCTACGGTGGCACGATAAGATTCTAAAACAATAGTCTGACTATAAGGTCTAAATGGCAGAAACACTATTTTTTAACGCTCTGCGGGAAGCCATTGATGAAGAAATGGCCCGTGATTCCAGTGTATTCGTTCTTGGGGAAGATGTAGGACATTACGGCGGTTCCTACAAAGTCACTAAAGACCTATACAAAAAGTATGGCGAACTAAGGATTCTCGATACTCCCATCGCCGAAAACAGTTTTACTGGTATGGCCGTGGGCGCAGCTATGACTGGGTTAAGACCCATAATAGAAGGTATGAATATGGGCTTTTTGCTCCTAGCCTTTAACCAGATATCCAACAACGCTGGAATGCTACGCTACACCTCCGGCGGTAACTTTAAAATCCCTATGGTAATTCGCGGTCCTGGCGGTGTAGGTAGACAGCTAGGGGCTGAACATTCTCAACGCCTAGAGGCTTACTTCCAAGCGGTTCCGGGCTTAAAAATTGTTACTTGCTCCACAGCCTACAACGCCAAAGGACTACTAAAATCCGCTATTCGTGACGATAACCCGGTGTTGTTCTTTGAACACGTTCTACTTTACAACTTAAAAGAAGATTTACCAGAAGAAGAATATCTACTACCCCTGGATAAAGCAGAAGTTGTGCGTCGTGGTAAAGATGTCACAATACTGACTTACTCACGGATGCGCCATCATGTATTGCAATCCGTGAAAACTTTAGAAAAACAAGGTTATGATCCAGAAGTAATAGACCTAATATCACTCAAGCCTTTGGATTTTGATACTATTGGGGCATCCATACGCAAAACCCATCGAGTTATTATCGTGGAGGAGTGTATGAGAACCGGCGGTATTGGTGCAGAATTAACCGCCTCCATCAATGACCGCTTGTTTGATGAATTGGATGCGCCGGTACTACGGCTTTCTTCCCAAGATATACCCACACCCTATAACGGTAGTTTGGAACGGTTAACAATTGTGCAGCCAGAACAAATCGTCGAAGCTGTGGAAAAAATGGTCGCTATGCGAGTTTAAAAGCCCAAGACTGGGGAATGAGGAAAAATATACCTCATCTCCCCACCTCCCCCATCTACCCATTCAAAACTCGTTCAAAGAACGCTATTATAGCCTTTGTCAGTTGCGAGTTATTGTATGCAAAGACAGCGATCGCTATTAGCTTTAATTTTCGTGCTGCTCATGGCCGCTATTGCGGTGATAGTCACAATTCCAGTACCTTTGGGGTTAGACTTACGGGGCGGTTCACAGTTAACCATTCAGGTGCAATCAGCACTCCTGATGAGAGAAATTACTGAACGAGATTTGGCTGGGGTTCAGAAAGTTGTGGAAGGTCGAGTTAATGGTCTTGGGGTTTCTGAGCCAGTAATTCAAACTGTAGGCACAGACAAAATCCTGGTACAATTACCAGGAGTCAATGACCCGCAGCAAGCAGAACGAGTGCTAGGTGGTACAGCACAGTTAGAATTTCGACAACAAAAGCCTGGTACAGAAACTCAACTTTTTGCTTTTCAAGCATCCAGAACCGAGATCAGAGCCAAGCAAGAAGAGTTAAGAAACCGCGGCGATGAGGCCGCAATTATTAATAATCAAGAAGAATTAGCCAAAAATAATCAAGCCATCAGAGAATTGTTTGACAGCACTGAACCACCACTAGACGGTAAATATCTCCAAGATGCCTATGGTGAACCAACTCAAGGTAGTAATTGGAATGTTGCCATTCGCTTTGATACTAAAGGTGGTGAACTGTTTGCCAATCTCACCAAAAACCTTGCCGGTACGGGGCGGAGCATTGGGATTTTTTTAGATAATGAATTAATCAGCGCTCCTGTAGTGGGGGTAGAATTTGCTGATACAGGAATTACTGGCGGTGCTGCAGTGATTACAGGTACATTTACCCCCCAAGAAGCCAATGACTTGGGCGTGCAGTTGCGTGGCGGTGCTTTACCTGTACCCGTGGAAATCGCCGAAAGACGGACCGTAGGCGCTACCTTGGGTAAAGACAGTATTCAAAGCAGCATTTATGCTGGTATTGGCGGTCTAATCTTAGTATTAATATTTATGGTATTTTACTACCGCCTACCAGGATTGATTGCCGATATCTCATTAGTCATCTACTCTTTACTAACATGGGCGAGTTTTGCTCTGTTGGGGGTTACCCTGACTTTGCCGGGAATTGCTGGTTTTATCCTCAGTATTGGCATGGCAGTTGATGCCAATGTGCTAATCTTTGAGCGTACACGGGAAGAATTGCGAGCGGGTAAATCTTTGTATCGTTCTGTAGAATCTGGTTTTTACCGAGCATTTTCCAGTATTTTAGACAGCAACGTCACTACATGGATTGCTTGTGCTGCTTTGTTTTGGTTTGGTTCAGGATTAGTCAGAGGCTTTGCTCTCACCTTAGCCTTGGGTGTAGCCATGAGTATGTTTACGGCAATCACTTGTAGCCGTACACTCATGTTTTTAGCAGTTACTAGTCCGGCTGTGAAAAATAAGCGAGAGCTTTTCTGTCCTCACCTACCAGCATTAAATAAGGCAGAGGTGGCTAAATGAAATTGAATATTAACAAATCGCGATCGCTATGGTGGAGCATTTCTACTGCCTTTATTCTCATTAGTTTGATCTCAATGGCGATTTCGTGGCAAAACCCGCAAATTCGCGCCCCCCTACGCCCCGGTTTAGATTTCATCGGTGGTACGCGCTTACAGTTAGAACGCGATTGTACACAACTGGGTAACTGCGATCAGCCAATAAATATAACCACAGTCCGAGAAGTAGCACAAGCCCAGGGTTTGGGTGATAGCAGCATCCAAATAGTGGGAGACAATGGCATATCAATTCGCACCAAGGACTTAGATGTTGATCAGCGCACCAATTTACAAACTGCTTTAAGTGAGAAAATTGGTATCTTTGACCCGCAACAAAACCAAATTGACACTGTTGGCCCTACCTTGGGAGCAGAATTATTTCGGTCTGGTATCATCGCCCTAATAGTTTCCTTTATGGGCATTATTATTTACTTGACCTTCCGCTTCCAGTTGGACTACGCCTTATTTGCCATTGTGGCGCTTTTGCACGATGTCTTGATTACTGCAGGGCTTTTTTCAATTTTCGGGTTACTGCTAAACCTAGAAGTGGATAGTCTGTTTATTGTGGCACTGCTGACAATTATCGGTTTCTCTGTCAACGATACAGTAGTGATTTATGATCGCATTCGGGAAACTATTAAGGTCAATCCCCAGCAGCCAATTGTCGAGGTTGTGGATGATGCTGTCAACCAAACATTAGGAAGATCAATCAATACTACTTTAACAACCTTGCTGTCAGTAATCGCCATCTTTGTCTTTGGCGGAGAAACACTCAGATACTTCGCCCTAGCATTAATTATCGGCTTTGCTATAGGGTCTTATTCCAGTATTTTTGTCGCCAGTACTCTGTTGACTTGGTGGCGAGAACGCACAGAGAAATATCCTATTTTAGTCAGTGCTGAGGCCATTGATACTGATACATCTACTAACTCCCAGGATGGTTAGAATGAGCTTAAGGGAATACCAGGCGGTGGGAAATATTGCTTATACAAACCAGAGCTTAATCAGGTTAAATTGAGTGTATATTAGCTTAAAATAACCAACATCAACACATTAAAACCCGTGGTTTACCGGTGGTTAATTATTCTTATTTGAACCATAGTAAATTCCAAACCGCCTGTGCATAATTCCTCATTACCCGAACAACAAGCCTTTGATTAATTTGGAACCGGTTGTTTATTCTCCCATGGATCAACTCGAAGAACCATCAATAAATACTAAAAATGCCAATGGTATTAACTCATCCTTTAACCAACAAGTAGAAAGGCTACATCAGGTGACTGTATACGGGAGATGGTTTTTTGTCACCTGTTTATGGCTGACCATTGCACCTTTCGCTCTGTGGAATTTACGGTCAGAAATAGTTATATTACAACAATACTTTACCTGGGTTTCTCTAAGATACGGACTGTTTTATCATCCACTATCTAGCCTCGGTTTAGCGGTTTGTATCGGTACTACCGTTTCGACTATAGTTTGGCAAAGCCGAAGTATTCTCCTGGGATTCCCACAACGGGAAAAACAACGCTTAGAAAAACAAGTTTTGAAAATCAGACAGCAAGGCCCCACTCATCCTCTGTGGAAGTGGATTTGTCATTAAATAATGATAATTAAACTTGAACATAGTTGCATATAGATATACGTATCCAACGCTTTCTAGCACAATATGAGTTTATCCAAAAAATGATACTGCCTTGGGGTGTAAAACATGAAGTATCGTCAAATTAAATTTAGTGAATATCGCCAGTCGGAAATCAACCTTTATCAACTTCAAGAACTATTTAATCTTGCAGCTTTTTGGGCAAAAGGACGTACCATCGAGGATTTAAGTATAGCCATCGCTAATAGCGACCCGGTCATCAGTATTTGCGATGGAGAGCAGCTGATTGGCTTTGCCAGGGCGACTTCTGACGGTATCTATCGTGCTACTATCTGGGATGTGGTGATTCACCCAGATTATCGCGGTACTGGTCTGGGGCGTAAGTTGGTAGAAACCGTTTTAAGTCATCCCCGGGTCAGAAGGGTTGAGCGAGTATACTTAATGACTACTCATCAACAGGAGTTTTACGAAAAAATTGGTTTTCAGTCCAATGTCAGCACCACAATGGTGCTATATCACCAATCCAATATTGAAACTCTCCCTATTACTGAAGTTCAGCTTCAGGAATCACTGGGGGGATAGTAATTTGCAACCTAGTTAATTCTTCATTTGTTTGTTCAGTGCTTGGACAAGGAACAATTTCTAATTTTCCTCCCATCACCTCCAGTAAAGTCTGGTTTAATAACACCTTCATCCCTGGCGAAAGAGTCCTGTGATCTTGATCAATCTCAGGACTCTCGACCCCTAATTTCATTAGTTCTACCGACTCACTTGTAGTGACAGCATGGATCGGTACATCCAGGAAAATCTCAAGCCTATTATTACTAGGCGAGAAACTACTAGAAAGGCAGATACTACCAAATTCCATTTGATTAATCGCAGTGTCTACTAAATTGACCAATATTTGGCGGAGCCACCGGTAATCTGCCAAAACATAAATTTCTGGGTCTGGAAGCACAACACGTAAGGGAAAATTGCGATTTGCTGCCACCATATAAGTTAAATTATTAACTTCCTGTAAAATCCTAGCCAAGCAGTGGGGTTGAATATCTAATTTATTAGTCCCATGTTCTGTTCTGGCTATGTTAAGAATTTCATCAATTAGGTGTAGTAGTTTCAGCGCTCTTTCGTGGGCTTGAGCAATAAATTCTCGCTCCTCTTCTGGATTTTCACACAAATCCGACAAAATTAACTGATGTAAGCCAATTAAACCATTTAGGGGCGATCGCAATTCATGGGTAGTCCGTGCTAAAAATCCCCCTTTAAACAGGCTCATTTCCCGCGCCATTTGGTAAGCTAGCTCTGTTTGCTTGATCTGTGCTGCTGTAATTTGCGCCTGCTGTGGAGAGATGACCTGCGATAACCGACTCAATACTTCCCGAATACCCAACCCCAGTAATAGTCCTACACCTAAATATATCCAATTGCTCATTATTTAACAATTATTCTCAAAACTTAATTTAACCGTACCTTGGCGTAGAATCTGCCAATTATTACCAGTCCATTTACACACAGTGGAAGGTAAACCAATTCCAGAAACTTCAGCACGACCTTGAGTTGATTCCAGAGTTAGAACTTCAGGGAACTGATCAGCAATTTCTGCTAAGTCTTTTAAGGGTGGTTGACCTGAAAAATTAGCGCTGGTGGTGGCAAGGGGGCCTGTTTGCGCCAAAATGGTTTGAGCGATCGCACTATCAGGGACTCGAATACCAATTGTATTAGGGTCATGAGGATTCATCTGTTTTGGGACGCGATGACTGGCTGGTAATACTAATGTTAATCCTCCCGGCCAATGTCTATTTACCATCTGTTGCCAAATTTTCCACTCATTTTCATTACCTTGGACATAAGGCCATAAATCCTCCCCACTAGCCCCCATCAAAATCAAAGGTTTATCTTGACTGCGCCGTTTCGCCTCAAAAATCAATGCTGCTTGCTCTGGTAAAGTCGCCAGTGCGGGTACTGTATCTGTGGGAAAACTGACTAATAAGCCAGCACGTGCGCCCGCTATTAAGTCAACTAAAGAAACTTGAGTCATTTGTCAGGGTAATCAGCGTTAAATTAACAATTATTTCATGACTCAGCACTCACAGAAGCTAGGGCAAAGCGTTCAATACCTGCTAAGTCGGCGTGAATTTGAATATTGGAGTAGCTACCTTGTTGCTGTAAAAGTCTCTGTACAGTATCCGCTTGTCCCGCCATCATCTCAATCAGCCATACACCACCAGGGCGCAAATAGTCCGGAGAAATTTCTATTAACTGGCGAATACAATCTAAGCCATCAGTACCACCATCCAAAGCTAGATGTGGTTCATGGTTGACTACTTCTGGTTGCAAGCTAGCCACGGTAGTAGTGGGAATATAAGGTGGGTTGGATACCATACCGCTAAACTGTCCTTTGAGGGCTGTTAGCGGCTCCCACCAACAACCCTGATAAAATTTAATCCTGTGGTCAAAACCTAAATTACAAGCATTTGACTGGGCAATTTTTAATGCTTCCGGGCTGTAATCCACTGCATGAATTGTTGCTTTTGGTAAAGCATCTGCTAAACCTAAGGCGATTGCACCGCTACCAGTACCTAAGTCTGCCCAATGTCCGGAACTGAGCAATGGGGCTGGGTCACTGTTCTGAGCCGCAGCCACAGCTAGATCAATTAAACACTCAGTTTCTGGTCTGGGAATCAAAACTGCATTTGACACGGCGATTTTAAAATTTCGCCAAGGGGTTACTCCGGCAATATACTGTACTGGTAGGTGTTCATTTAATCGCCTTTCCCATAACTGCTCTAAATTTTCTAAAGGTAAGGTTATGGGAATGTCAGCCCTCTGTTTAAAAGATTCTAAACGCAGCGCCAAGCGGTCTAACTCCGCTACTTCCAGAAGTAACCAATCTACTTCAGCTGGGGAAATGTCATGAGCGACGGCTTGGGCGATCGCTCTGTTACGCCACTCCCAAAGCCGTAAACCGGAAACTACCCCATCACATTTGTCTGTCATTCCTTAACGTTGCTGGGGTCTGGCTGTCCCTGAATTATTACTACCCTGTCTAGGCAAAGTCTTGATGTATTCTCGAGATTCTGGGGATGGTACGAGAACAACTTGGTTAAGCCAGGGATCATCTTTATCCTGTAAAGTTTTAATTACCCCGTCTATATCTATGACCTGAATATCCGCTTGGGGAAACTTCGGCTTCACTTGATTTAATAAGCCTTGGGCATCTTGCTTGCTTAAAAACAAAGGAATCAATTCTTCATTATTATCAGATTTGAACTGAATGGGCACATAACCCTGATTTGGTGAAAATCTCACCGCAAAAATCGGCACGCTAGTAAACTGATTTATCTGTTGACCACTTTGACGCAGTAATTCCATTGCTCCCTTAATTTCCCCCTCTACGGGTTTAAAGGCAAATAGAAGGCGTTCTGACTGATTTTTACTTTGTTGCAATTTTTGATAAATCACACCTAGAGGCACTGCTGTTACTTGTAGGCTGTTCACCATTTTTTCCATTTTCGGATCTTTACCCGGGACGCCCTGTAGTTCCTTAATAAAACTTTGAGCTTCCTGCCGACTCATATAAACACCTGTCACCGACGCACCAGTTGTTTCACTCTCTGATAACGGGCGACTCAGTGGAGCACCCTGATTATTAGTAATTAGATATACCGGCACATCATCTAATTTTTCTTTTATTTGCTGTTCTGACAAAGCCAGTACAGGCAAATTACCCACAAAAACCGATCCCAGTAAAGTACTTCCAAGCAATCCCAATGTTGCGCCCCAGCGAACTAATGCTTTCATAATATCTCCTCACATCAATAGTTAAATAAGACAGAGAAATGCTGGTATGAGGACTAGAATAACTAGTTTTAGTTATATTCTCATCCGGCGGAAAATCTGAAAAATTTGTTTTTGCGGTTCAATGCTAACAATTAATTCTCAAAAACTGCCATTTCCTCACCCAGAAGAATAAGTTCTCTGGTAATAGGCGATCGCATTATGTTTTTCTCGAGGTTGCCTGGGTATTCAATGCACAATGGTTGTTAATCTTGTTTAGTTTGCTCTTAAGACGGGGAGACCTCCCCCCACATTTGAAATGCTCAATGCCATGTAATTGGCTTGATTAAATCTAGTTGACGACATGAGATGATTAATCGTTCCAGCCTAACGCGCTTTTATCCAAACTTCTCACGCAAGACTTAGTTAATCTGGATCCATGTCTAATGAACTACCCACAGTTGGCTTCGCCTGAACTGTGGGTTTCTACCTCCCTCAGCTCGTTTTTAGCAAAACTTTCTGTAGATTTTTGTCGCTTCCTTGCCCCTAGTTGCCGCATCGCTCCAGCGAAGGTAGGGACTTTCGTGTTAGCGTTAAATTCATACCCTGCCAATTATAAATTAAAATCGGGATGACAGGATTTGAACCTGCGACATCCTGCTCCCAAAGCAGGCGCGCTACCAAGCTGCGCTACATCCCGGATCGATTAGTCTTAATGCCGTCTATAATCTTTAAAACCAACATACACGCTGGTTTAATTATAGTTTAACAGGTTAAATCTTTGGAACTGCGTCCCAAATGACAGTTTATCACCTCGACATTAACATTATATCATAATAGCAGGTTTAACTGATTTTGGCTAACCAATTTTATCTTGATTTTAGCACCCGTAAAACTCCATCCCCTTTGACACTCCCCACGGCTAGAAGCCGGGGGATTCTTGCTTCACGGGTACTCCAATGAATTTACACGCCCCAACGTGCCGCTCCGCTAACAGCAAGCATCTTGACCGTGTGCCCCAGGGCTGCAAGTTATGGGTATAGGACTACAAAAAATTATACATTAAAGCTAATATTTGTCAAACTGATTTTTAGGACTGCGACTGAGGTTCCTAGCGCACTACACCCCCATAGTTAGAAACTAGGGGCAATGTGCGCGTTTTTTGGTAGAAACTGCCTAACCTTGGCTGACAATTACTGCGGATACCAGAACATACCTTTAATGCCTTCTGGGTCTGACATAAAACCCATACCGCGATAAAAATCTAGAACATGAGGATCGGCAAATAGAGTAACATTGCTAATTTCTTCACTTCTGAGTTTTTTGAGTACGTATTTCATCAGGGCTTTACCCAGTCCTTTCCCTTGAAAGTCGGGGTGAACTACCACATCCCAAATAGTCGCATTAAAAGCATGGTCAGAGGTAGCACGAGCGAAACCAATGAGCCGTTTCTGGTTTCCTCGCACTTGCCACATAGACGCTACGAGAAAACTATGCTCAATGGCTTTTTTGACTTTTCTTAAAGGACGACGCGACCAACCAACTGCATCACAAAGTTCCTCTAGTTCATAGAGGTCAATATTTCGCTCCGTACTAAAAACAATACGAGTCTCCTTCTGATAAGCAACGCTCTCGCCATTGGGGCTAGATTCGCTCGCCACAGACAGTGTACGTTCCTCGAAAGAGTTAGTTTTACTTGTCGCTATAGACTCAGGACTATTAAACCAAGTTTTCCAAAAACCCATGCCAACGTGGTTCGGGTAGTATAACTTAATTGGCTTCCACTTTCACAGGAGTGTTGATTCACGTTCTAGAAAGCTGAAACCGTAAATATCCCTCTCACTTAAATTTCTTTAGATGTTTCCGGGATTTTTGATGGCAACGGCTTTTTATAGCGTGTTTCACACCAATCATTTACCAGTTTAGCATTTTGTTTTGCAGTCCAGGAGTAATTTCCCAAAAATTGGGGAATCTCAGTTGAATTCTCTAAGAGGATGTTTGGAAAGTATTAAACAGGTAATTTTTATATTAGGGAACACCGGAACAGGGAACACCCGAAGGATTGGGAAGGATTGGGGAACAGACAAAAAACAATAAAATCCAGTCCCCTCCCCTTACAAGGGGAGGGTTAGGGTGGGGCCAAACAATAGTTGATACACTAATCATGACTTATAGCATTTCCCATGCTCGTGAGGTACAAAGTTGTTTAGTTTCAGGGAACAGGGAATATGG
>NZ_JAQMTM010000156.1:0-14080 GCF_028331085.1 Anabaena sp. CS-542/02 | reverse complement strand
CATCTACCTTTTTCCGGAGAAAAGCCTAAAAAAATCCCCTAACCGGTGTTAGCCAATCAGGGGAGTTAGTTATCAGGGTGCATCTACCAATTTAATATCCGCGACACATCTACCTTTTTCCGGAGAAAAGCCTAAAAAAATCCCCTAACCGGTGTTAGCCAATCAGGGGAGTTAGTTATCAGGGTGCATCTACTAATTTAATATCCGCGACACATCTACCTCTTTCCGGAGAAAAGCACAAAATAGAGCTGATCGCAGTTCAATCAATTAAATTTAGCTAGGCAGTGGGGAACTAATGCGGATAAACTTATAACCAAGGAACCGCAAAAATAACCCGGCTGAGAAACATTCAGTAGCAGAATGCATCTAAGGTGTGAGAAGGAGCAAAAATATATAGCTGAAACTCAAAGTTTCAATTCGATTAAGGAGGCGAACAGGAAAAGTTGTGACCCAGGAATTTCATATTTCCGTAACCCCAGTAGGGCAAAATGACTACTTGGTGCGGACCGAACAAGTCGCGACTGGGGTGCCATTGGCAGAAGAACTGGTAACCTGGCCTGTCACTGAGTGGTTAGTATCTGCTGGACATCTGATGAATGACCCGCTCAAATCGGTATTCCAGGGAAACGCGATCGCTAAGAACTCTTTTAATCTGGTGACATTGGGACAGCAATTGTACAATGCACTATTTCAAGGCACTATCAGAGACAGTTGGATTACCGCCCAAGGGATTGCCCAAAACCACCAAAAATTGCTGCACCTACGATTGGGGCTAAAAGATGTCAGGTTAGCACGTCTACCTTGGGAAGTGATGCACGCAGGTGATCGCCCTCTGGCTACTGGCCCTTATATTGCTTTTTCTCGCTACCAAAGCGGAACAATGGCTGGATCTCGTTTACCATTGAGAAGCAAATCAAAACTCCCAGAAACTGGAAAAGTCAAAGTCTTAATGGTACTAGCTTCTCCTCCGGATCAAGTCCGCCTTGATTTACTCAAACAAGAAGCTATCAACCTCCAAGAGGAACTTCACCGTCAGAAAAGACGAAATGACAGAAGTGGCCATCATTTACCAGAGATTTCGCTGACTATACTAGATCAACCAGGGCGCGAAGAATTAACCCAAGCCTTAGAACAAGGGGGATACCAAATTCTACACTACTCTGGTCATAGTAGCCGAAGTCCCCAAGGTGGACAAATTTACCTTGTCAGTAGAAGAACTGGGTTAACGGAAACTCTTAGTGGTGATGATTTAGCAGGGTTGCTAGTTAACAATAATATTAAAATGGTTGTGTTTAATTCCTGCTGGGGAGCATACACAGCTACATCCGACCCTGGTGGGGACATGACGGCTCAACGTAACTTGACACAAAGCCTGGTGAGGCGAGGAATTGGCAGCGTTTTGGCTATGTCAGAACGCATTCCCGATGAAGTAGCGCTGACGCTGACACAATTATTTTATCACAAGCTCAGCCAGGGATGCCCTGTAGATTTGTGTGTCAATCTAGTACGCCAGGGATTAATTTCTACCTATGGTTCTCACCAGAATTACTGGGCTTTACCAATTTTATATCTCCAACAGGATTTTGACGGTTCGTTCTGTCCAGAAATATCTTTAAGTGCGGAATATTTAAGTGCGGACTCACTCAAAGAGTATATTTATCAGCCGCCTTTAAGGGAAAATCCCACCGCTATGTATGTTGCCATGGCAGATGATACAGACATAGTTTTACCCATTGATGAGATGATTTATTATGGTTTAGGTGATGATTCTATACCAACACCACCCAACCTATCAGATATAGACTGGCTAGGTGAAGACACATGGGGCGACCTAGTAGATGAAATTGAGTCTGATGATGATCCCGACTATGCGGAAGATTCGGCTTTAGTTTCGGATTTGTTTCGTCAGCTACATCAGGAAATTCCCTATCAGGAACCTGTACAAGGGATTACAGATAACCAAGTTCGGGAATATCATCTGCCCCAAGATACTGCTTCTCAGGATGAGGAACTAAAATTAACTGAAGAAACACTAGAATCCCCACCCCCAGCGGCTAAATATGTGGAAAAAAACAGGAAGACTCTCACCCCAAGAAAATCATCACCAGCTCCATCAATTCCTTTAGCTCGTACTCGTTATCAACTGTGGCCTGTTATTGGTATAGTGGGTGCAAGTGCTTTATGTATAATTATTAGCTTAATTTTTTTACGGGAAAAACAACCAGAAACACCTACATCGGTTACACGTCCAATGGATCCGGAGTCTTTAACCACAGAGATTCAGCCTGAAATCAACATTAAAAATGCCCCCACTGAAATCATAACTGTCAAGGCTAAGGAAAAATTAGGCCAGGGTGACTTAGACGAAGGACTACGATGGATCACAGAACTACTCAATCGTGGTGAACTGGATGCTGCTGAAGCCTTACTGGATTTAGTTCCGCAAAACCAACTAGATGATTCATCTGTTAAGTTTTTAAAAGGGCGATTAGCATGGCAGTTTCTTCAGACTGGAAACCAGAAATACAGTATTAATGATGTCCGCCGTTATTGGGAAAGTGCGTTGGAATCTGAACCAAATTCACCTTTATATAATAATGCTTTGGGATTTGCCTACTATGCAGACGGTAATCTCAACGAAGCTAATTCTTCTTGGTTCCAAGCCTTGAATTTAGCTCTTAATCGGCAAAGGATTGCCTCTACTGCACCAGTAACTATGAGCACGGAACTCCCCGAAGAAGCTTTAACTTCCTATGCTGGATTAGCACTGGGGATGTATACATCTGCATATAATCAACCTTCTATTAATAAACAAAGACAATATGTTAATGAAGCTGTGAAGTTGAGAGATATGGTAATCGCCAATCAACCAGTGAATTTCCAGAGTAATGAATTGAGTCAGAATTGGTTGTGGTCAGAAAAAGCCCAGTCCAAGTGGCGATCGCTCCTGCAAGAAAAAGGTGAAGAAAATTGACGGTTACAATTTGACAGTTAACCGTCAAAATCCAGTCAACAGTTAGGTTGAGGGATGGATTCTTCAGCCCAACTTTTCAGGACTAAGAAGCTGATAGCTGGACTGAGATAGTCTGAGATTGCAACTTTTCCAGTTCCGCCAGAACTTCTGTACTGTGAATTGATGGGTTGACCTTCACGAAAATCTCACGCAAAATTCCTTCGGGATCAATGATGAAACTATGGCGCATGGATACAACACCGAGCCAAGAACCATAAGCCTTACTCACAGCCCCAGTGGTATCAGCTAATAGGGGAAATTTCAACCCCTGTGAATCACAAAATTCGGCGTGGGAATCAACATCATCGGCACTCACACCAATAATCTGAACGTTTTTATTTATGTATTTGGGTAGGTCTTGCTGAAAACGACGAGCTTCAATAGTGCAACCGGAGGTAAAATCCTGGGGATAAAAATACAGGACTACCCACTTACCCCGCCAATCGGAAAGAGAAACTGTACCATCACCTGTATTAGTTGGCAAAGTAAACTCTGGTGCGGGCTGATTGATGGACGGAAGTTTACCACCCATTGCATAAGCCGCTGGGGTAAGATGCAGCCAACTGATGAGGGCAAAACAGCTGACAAGTAATATATTGAAAAAATTGCGCCGAGAAATCATGGTGCTGACCAAAATGACAACTTTACACAAGTTTACAATTCTTGGTTACCCTGGTGAGATGCGGGTGGGATATCTGTGCTTTCAATATATTGGCTATCCAACAAAAAATTGCCCTTAGTAAAGTGTATAACCCAATATCCTCCGGGTTTTCGGTCAATTAATGTACCTTCTTCCCCTAAAGAAATCACATCAGGGGGGCGCAGCATGGGCATGGGCTCTGCGGTTTTGACGTAGGGCGGTAGTGCTACAACTCTGACCTTACTACCAATGGCGAATTCTGGAGTCATGTTTATCAAGCTAGGAGTCTTGACTAACTCATAACTCATAACTCCTAACTTTTACTAGGTATTGGCTTAATTTTTTATTCTCTATTTGGGAAATTGCCTTGCTGACGGCGCGATCGCATATTTTGGCGCATTTCCTGCATTTGTTGCCGTTGCTCTGGGGTCAGAACTGCTAACATCTGTTCTGAATGTCTGGGAAGTTTGAAGTAATCGTTTTTTATAACATCGTCAAATACCGCCAAGGGGATGTGTTAGCATTTGGCGAGATTGGCGAGGTTTATATGAACAAACAAGAAGCATCTGAGTTTCTGGGTGTAAGTGTCCGGGCGCTGGAGCGTTATGTGCATGCAGCAGGGACGAATCAGCGTTAAATACGAGAAGGGTAAAACCCGCCCCACAGTATTTTGTTTAAAGGTTAATCCAACTACGCACCATCTGTCGAGGTTTTTCGGAATTTTTAAAAGTGGTTCTATTGTGGCATAAAAAGCGATTATTAACGTAAAATACATCACCTTTTTTCATTTTGAAGCGGACTGTATTTTCGGGTTCTGAAAAAAAGTTGTCGATTATGTCAAGTGTTTTTGTGATAGCTTCAGGTTGCGCTATTTCCAGTTTGGAGTAAGCGACTTCAATCCAGTACCGCATATAACGAAAAACCAGACCCTGAGAATCGGCTGAGAATAAGGGGAAATTATTCTTTTGAATAGCTTCTTGAGAATTAATCTCTCCTGGTATAATAACATCGCGCGCCAAAGGTTCGTAGAGACAGGGGACTAGCTGTGTCTGGTGTTGCAAGAAATATTGATACAAATTGGCGGCATTTGCTACAAGGGAATCTCCTCCCTCATCCGCGGCAGCAAGACACAGTAAGCCAACAATATCAGGGAAGTAGTTTTTGGCTGTACTATCGGTATGATAGCCAGTTTCTGCATTTGTCATCGAAACTGGAATGGCTTCTTTAGTATAATCCATTCCTCGATCGATTACATCAAAAAAATAGCCATAGCGGTCGTTTAGCAGTCCAAAAATGCGAGAAATAAAAGCATAAATTAATCGCATTTCTGTTTCTGTTAATGCTGGTTCTAATCGGAAAATAATTATTCCTGGTTCCTGGAGCAATTTTTCACGAAACGGTAGGAAAAAATCAATATTTTTATTGAGTGTTTCCCGTCCTATTTCGTTGGGTTTGTCAAGCCATCTGTGATTGCTTATTTTTAGTAAATCCAAGACTAAGGATTCTGGTAAATGAAAAAATAGTTGAGAAGGATCAGGCAATTTTTTCCAAGTCAGTAATGAAATATTAGGATCAGAAATCGGTACAATCATTTTTGAATTTTGAAAGCAACGTGAAGGGGAAGGTCAATAAGCGGAGTAAAAAATTCTGGGTCTAGTTCTAAATGTTCCTGATTAATTTTTAGTTCATAAACTTCTGGCATTTTTGTGAATGCTGCTAAACGAAGAGATGTGAAGTAATCTTCCATAGTTTTATGAACACATTGCACGGCGACGGCTTTTCTATCTCTGCGCCAAATTTCACCGGGGAATAATTGATCGCGTCCAGAAAAATAGCCAGCTTTCGGTTTAAAATAAAACGGAAACTTATCTTTTTTCAGAAAAGGTAAAGAGGGATGGGGGACGGCGAACAGGAAATATCCACCGAATTTCAAAAGTTGGTAGGCTTTCTGCATCGTGCTAATAGTTTCTGAAACATTTAAGTAGTTGAACAGAAACATAGCCAGAACTAAATCGTATTGTTCGGACTCAGTTACCCCAAAATCACGAATATCACCAGTTTCATAAGAAGCATTAGTAATCTGATACTCGTTTTTTTGGATCAAGGCCTGCTCGATCATTTGCGATGAAATATCAATCCCATGAACATATTGAGCGCCTCGGTTAATTAACTCTCTTCCTACATAACCTTCCCCACAGCCTAGGTCTAATATATTCTTGTTGACAATCGGTTCACATAAATCAATGACAAACGGGCGTGCGGAGTAATCAGAAAGCAAAATCGGTTCTACTCGTTTCCAGTCTCCTGCGCTTTCGTCGTAAAGTTTTTTGGTTTCTTGTGTTGCTTTCATACCTATCTAACGTGATAAAATTTGCACTAATTTTGTTTTAGTCTAGCAATGTGTAAGTAATTTCCCATGAAACTTTTGCCAGTTAATCCAAAATCAGCTATCGCAAGAAAAATTAGCTCTTCTTCGCCTAAGTTCACAGATTGATGCACGCACCAACGGGGAATAACAGCAAAAGTACCCGGTTCGAATTCGTTTTCGTACTGATCAAAAATAACTTTTCCTTTTAGTGAAAAGCTTAACAATCTTGAGTTGGTCTGATGATGTCAAAGATTTATCTAGCGCCAATGCACGTTCATACATATTGTCCCAGTAAGCAGCACGTAGATTTAAGGCTTTTAACATTCCTTTGCGTAATTCCAGAACAGCCTGTTCGCTTTCACTGGCTAATTCTTTAGCAATCTCAATTAAAGTTAAGCTGTGTTCATCCTCCACTTCTGTATGTAAAGGAAAAAATACATATTGCCCCAAGGATAATGATGTATGGTTTTTAATCGCTTCAATAATGTGTTTGTAGATAAATTTAACAACAGATTCAGTCCCTAAACCTATCGCTCCAATAGCTTGGAGTGAACTTTCATTCTGGATCAGCGATAAGAATGATTCACGCCAGATTTCTACTTCAACACAAGGCGTTTGCGTGCTATCTACTCCCATAGCTTTTTGAAAACGCTTGAATAACTGTGGGTGAGTAATTTCCTGTACCCACTCGTCTTTAATACCTAATTTACGGATTGCTTCGAGCTCTTCATCGTGTAGATATCCGTTTTCTTCAGCTAAGTTCTTCAGCAGGTGATTTCGATGAGTGGGATTTTCTAGCTTTGATATTACTGCTGTTAAATAACGGGAAAACCAGTCACTATAAGCTCCGTATTGACTGGCAAAGTCTTTCAGAACTTCATCAATATGTTGAAATTCTCCTTTTTCTAAAGCAAGTAAATAAGGGTGATTAATTGCTCGATGGCTTAGTGCTTCCTTGATTAAATTTTCCATTTCTTGTCATCCCCCTTCAGGACACGCTGTTTAAAACAAAATCAGAAAATTTGCCAATTGTCAATACATAAAACATTATCATGGTTAGTCATCACGGCGAATGAATTCGCCGTTGGCACTTCCTCCACTGTCTAAAGCCAAGTGGCTTTCGTGCCTTTCAAAATTTTTTGTCAAGAATCATGTCACCAATATTTTGAACCGCTTAAACTTACGCGATCGCACTCAAGCGGCTATTGTGGCTAACAGATTTTTAGCTTATTTAGAGCCTTGTTAAAAATATTAACAATTCTCAAAACATATTTTGCTCAATTAAATAATGCCAAACATTCATGCTTTAAAATCCCACCTGTGATTTTAATATTTCTGAATGATTGAGTAATTACCTGTTCACAAGATATAAGAATTTGTGATTGATTCACCGAGACTAAATCTTGAATGGAAGCACCATAGACAATTTCAGATATCCCCGCCCACACACAGGCCGTAGCACACATAGGACAAGGTTCACCAGTGGTATATATTGTATAACCTGCGAAGGAAGGGCTTTTAAGTTTAGCTGTTAAGCGGCGAATCACGTTAATTTCTGCATGGGCTGATGGGTCGCTATCTCGATTCACGGTATTATGAGCGACAGCCACAACTTCTTGGTTTTTAACAATTACAGCACCATAAGGAGCATCTCCTTTTTGAGCTTCTTCTAGTGCTAGGCGCATAAAATCTTCTGGTTGCATCGGAATTAGTCATTTATTAATGATAAATTCTCATCATATCCTATTTAACTTTTATTTGTCTTTTGTCAAAGGTGTTGAATATGTTACTAACCAAAAAACAAACAGAATTTTACTTAAAAGACCTAGAAACACCAACAGGTAAAGCGATCAATTTAACACTTACAGTTTTGGTGCTACTATCATCAGGTATTTTTGTCGCTGAAACTTATAATATTCCTGATCATATTCTCATGGATTTAAATGTTATTGACATTGTAATCCTGATATTTTTTGCGGGAGAATATGCAGTGCGCCTGTGGAGTGCAGAAAATAAAATTAACTATATTTTTAGTTTTTACGCAACTATTGACTTAATAGCAATTTTAACATTTTTTATAGGGGGAGTTGATTTGAGGTTTATTCGCCTCTTGCGCTGTTTTAGAATTTTAAGCTTAATTAAATTGATAGATAGACCATTTTTATTTGGCACTATCACTACAGAAGATGGGGAAATATTTGCCAGAATTTTATTTACTTTATTTGCCATTATATTTATTTACTCCGGCTTAATTTATCAGGTAGAACATCCAGTCAACCCTGATGTTTTTGGCACATTTTTGGATGCCTTTTATTTTTCGGTGGTGACCATGACAACAGTGGGATTTGGGGATTTGACCCCGATTTCAGAATTAGGTCGCTTGCTGACAGTATTAATGATTTTGACAGGTATTTCCTTAATTCCTTGGCAAGTAGGGGACTTAATTAAGCGATTGGTGAAAACTGCTAATCAGCTAGAAATAGTTTGTTCTGGTTGTGGTTTAGCATTCCATGATGTAGATGCTAAGTTTTGTAAACGGTGTGGGACTGAGTTACTCAAGGGTAAATTGACAATCTCGGAATTGAACTGATAACAGGGGAAATTGCCCCTATAATGTTCGGTTATACTACTGTTGCCAGTACACAAAAGAATATAACCTCATAGGTAGTAGTCAAATGTCTAATTTAAACGCTGCCGTCGCTCTTCAATTAAGGGGTGAATACCTGTGTATCAATGGATCTTGCCAAGCCTGAGTGAAATTGTAGCTGCCAGTCAGGCAACTGTGGCTGAATGCTCACCAACCAAAGCAGAGCGACAGTGGCGGGTGAGTGTGGCTGCAACAGAACAACTACTGATCAACAGTTTAGAAACTGCTTCACCTGATGGCAATAAAGGCTTAGTGTTAGCTGCACCAGCACCTTTATTTAGTCAGCCAAAATTAAATCAGAGCTTGCAAACTGTCACATTTACAGCGCTGCCATTTAACCCCTTGGCATTGATGCCATTTCAGAGGCCTGGTGTGATTGCTACAGGAGGTCAAGAAATGGCTCCCCAGAAAACAGTACTACCTTTACTACCAGCAGATCCACTGGGAAGAGAGAGATTTTGCTTAGTTTTTACAGAAAAATTGAGATTAGTGCTGGTTTTGGCGGAAGATCACAGAGGTAATAAAACATTTTCATTTTCCTTTGAGCCGGAAGTAGTAGAGCAAGCTTGGCGATCGCTGAGTGCCAGGGTAATGCTGACTAATCCAGAATTTAGCGCCGAACTGGATACATTAGTTCAAAACTATGCTGCGATCACACCAGATTACCGCCTGATCATGGAGTTTAGCAGGTTGTTACTGGAGCAATTAACAGCAGTCCCAGCCAATAAAGAAGTATTAGAAGACACTGCAGATGCTGAACAGCAAAGCGTAGCCCCCAAGCCATCCCCAGTACCCGATGTAGAATTACTCCAAGCTTTTGCTCACGAAGTGCGGACACCTTTAACGACAATTCGCACCCTGACTCGCTTACTACTCAAACGGCAAGATTTACCAGCTAAAGTCACTAATCGCTTAGAAATTATTGATCACGAGTGTACCGAGCAAATTGACCGCATGGAGTTACTGTTTAAAGCCGCAGAATTAGAAACTTCTCCCGCGGTGAAATCTCCCAGTAGTCAACTCACACCCATGTCCTTAGATCAGGTACTGCGGCAGAGTGTCCCCCGTTGGCAACAAGCGGCACATCGGCGAAATTTGACTTTAGATGTAGTTTTACCGCAGCAATTACCAACAGTGGTGAGTAATCCCAATATGCTCGATCAGGTACTAACCGGGTTGATGGAGAATTTCACCCGCAGTTTACCCCCAGGAAGTCATATTCAAGTGCAGGTGATTCCAGCAGGGGACCAACTGAAGTTACAATTATCACCCCAACTCCATTGCCAAGGTACAAGCGTCGCCACGGGGAATGTTACACCACCAATTCGCAAAGCACTGGGTCAACTGCTGATGTTTCAACCCGAAACCGGTACGATTACTTTAAATATTGCTGCCACAAAGCATCTATTTCAGGCTATTGGCGGTAAACTGATTGTCCGCCAACGCCAACACTACGGAGAAGTTTTAACTATTTTCTTACCTTTGGAAGTCAGCAGTAAGAAAAAGCTAAGTGTTTGATTTTGAGATCAACGGGTCTTGAGTCTTTCTTGTAAAGCTTCCCGTGCGTGTTCTCGGTCGTCAAAGTGGATTTTTTCAGTGCCGAGAATTTGGTAGTCTTCGTGACCTTTACCAGCTAATAAGACTCCATCGCCGGGTTGGGCTTGTAAAATGGCAGTGCGAATAGCTGTAGCGCGATCGCATATTACTATTGGTTGAGCCGTATCAGGAATTCCTGCTAAAACATCTTGTAAAATCCGTTCCGGGTCTTCAGTCCGGGGATTATCTGAAGTCACAACCGCTATATCTGCTAATTCTGCGGCAATTTTACCCATTTTAGGGCGCTTAGTGCGATCGCGATCGCCTCCACAGCCAAACACGCAAATCATATTCCCGGGAATAAACGGCCGTGCAGCTTTGAGCAAATTTTCCAAACTATCAGGGGTGTGGGCATAATCCACAATTACGGTGATTTCTTCCTCAGGACTAAGTACGCGTTCCATGCGTCCGGGAACCCCAGGAAACTGTGGTATAGCCGCAGCCACCAAGTGTAAATCTAGTCCTAAATGTAAAACCGCACCCACAGCTGCCAAAAGATTCTCTAAATTATACTGCCCCACCAAAGGAGAACGAAAAGCCACATTACCCCTTGGGGTATGTAACATACCGCTGACACCATTAGGTTCGTACATTAAATTACTCATGTACAAATCGGCGCTGTGATTATTAACACTGTAACTCCACACCCGTCCTGATATACTTAGAGACGCAATTAAACGCTGACCGTAGGCATCATCAGCATTAATTATTGCGCGTCCCTTGAGATATTCGGGAGTAAATAATAAAGCCTTGGCAGCAAAATAATCCTCCATATCCCTGTGATAGTCCAAATGGTCTTGAGTGAGATTAGTAAACACCCCCACCTCAAACTCACACCCTAAAACTCGACCCTGGGCTAAAGCATGGGAACTAACTTCCATGCTACCAAACTCACAACCCGCATTCACAGCCGCTGCTAGCTGTTCTTGTAATTCCACTGCAAAGGGTGTGGTGTGGAGGGCAGTTTGTTCAAAACCAGGCCAACGAGTGTAAAGAGTTCCCATCAAAGCCACAGATAGATGAGCTTGACTGAGGAAAAATTCCACTAAATGACTAGTAGTAGTTTTACCATTAGTGCCAGTCACACCCACCAGCTTTAGTTTTTTGCCTGGATGACCGTAAAAAGCTGCCGCTAATTGGGCGCAGGCTTTAGTCATATCCGCAGCACTGACAACCACAGCCCCATCTGTGGGAGGATTGTTTTGTAATGCTTGGGGTGAAACAATGGCCGCTACAGCACCGGAGGCGATCGCGCTAGGCCAAAAATCCCCACCATCTACCCGGGTTCCCGGCATTCCAATGAATAAATCACCCATACTACAAGCATGAGAATTAGTCTTTAAACCCGTAACTTCTACATCAGGGACAAAAGAGTAATTAACACCATCCACAACCGCCAGCAATTCACGCAATTTCATTTTAGTGCACCTCGTCACATAAATCTCTTGCGCTTATTCTGCATTATTTTTTTCTAAATAGATAAATACTTACCCAACATTTGGGCTAACTGCTGCACACTAGCACGGGGAGAAGGACGTGGTAAACGCTCCTCAATTACCCCTCCCTCGGTGTCTTCTGCCCCTGTGTGGTTACATAAACAAAGAACCGGTATTTCATACTGATAAGCCAAGAACCAATCTTCACGAGTGGTAATATCCCGAACTTCTAACTCACAATTGAGGTTTTCGACTTGTTCTAACTTTTCTTGTAAACTCTCACACAAATGACATCCGGGCTTGCTGTATAAAATCAATCGCATTTTCTGAAAACATTGATAGCTTGGTTAAACTCTATCTTAACCGAGCGGATTCAGATTACTCTGGCTAGCAGATACACCCTCAAACCTGACGCTCTTTGTTTGAGCCATAATATAAGGCAATTGGTGATCTAATTTCATCTATCTTTCGGCTAATCTTCAGTATTGGGGGTAATGGGGAATGGGGAATGGGGGAAAAAAGTAAAACCCCAAGACTGGGAATACCTGGGGTTTTCAACCTGACCACACTTATAGTTTTAGTATAAAATTCCCGGCAATTCTCAATGTTAATTGACATAAATATCTAAGTTTTGTCGTGAAATGTTTGCTAGTCAACGGGATGTTTATGGTAGTAGTAAATACCAATTCATCCTTGTGATATAATTACAATTATTGCGAGATAATTACCGGAAATTTAAAAACACAATCAGCAGATACTAGAGTTGTCACATAAATTCTCAATTTGGCTCTATTGTCATCTGGAGAATGGATAAATAAAAAGATATAATTTCGCTATTTATGTCTAAAATTACAGTTTTAAGTACTTGATTTATTTGGGAAAATCCAGAAGAATAAAAGCATCATGATCAAACATGATTGTAGCCAATAAAAGTGACAGAAAGCCTACTTAATGCCCGCGCCTGTGGGCATTTTTCATTAGTAACAGTGGGGTTTCTGATTTCCGTCCCCTTGGGGGAATGTGGTGATTATTACGCAAATAATACTTTTATGATATTAATTTATACAACTTTAAAAAAACTGGAATAGTCCTCTTCCATGGGTGTGTAATAATGAACTCATTTCAAGAGAGGATATTTTGTTTATGGGTTTATTTGTGGCGAAAAAACTGGTAATGTACCGCGTTGAGATTCCGAAAACATCGATGATGCTGATGTAGTTTTACTCAGACTGCAAAAAAGGAAAAAGGCTGATGACTCAGGACGTGGGTCGATTACAGTTAAGTGAACCAGTGATTGACCAAGGTAAGAAATACCAATTTTTATTAATTTGTTCAACCAAAAGCGATCGCCTGATTCAACCAGAAGATTTAATAGATGTAGAGTTACCATCTGGTATTGATACTACTGCTGGTGTGGTAATTTCTGGACGCGCCCCCATTTGGCTGTATGCTTACCTAACTGACAAACTACAGTTTACGGCTTGGGTAGCTTGTTATGAACCGCATTTAGGTGCGGTGGTGGTAGCAACTAACTCTGATGTGGTTGACATTGGGGAAGTAGTTGATATACATCCCCCTTATTGTTACCACCAGCAATTATGTCCAGCGTTAATGATTGTCGGACCACCAAATAGTGGTAAAAGTGTATTCTCTCATGCTTTGTTTACAGCTTTGTCTTGTGAAACTCCTGATATATATCTGCAACGCGCCCGTTGGGATGGTGAGGGTAATTACCTTTTAGATTTGGGTACGGAGGCTGTTAATAGGGGCGATCGCGGTTCTTTCACAGATGAGTTTTTCCCCTACCATTCTCAGGTTATCCTTCAGTTACGACGGGAGAAGTCTTTGGTAATTGTGGATGTGGGGGGGGTGGAACAACCACAAAAGTTACCGATTTTAGAGGCTTGTAGCCATTATCTGATTATCAGTTGCCATAGTCAAGCTATTGATGCTTGGCATGAATTTTGTGGCGAGCGTGGTAATTTAAAACCCATCGGTGTGATTAATAGTGTGCTGACTCCCATGGAAATCATTCATCAGCAGAAACCCTATTTAGAAATGACTGCTGGGCCGTGGGTACCGGGAGAACCTGCTGCTGTTCCCCAAGCTTTTTTAAAACGGTTGAAAAAATTAATACTTTTAAATAAATAAATTCACATTAATCTAACCTAGGGGAGTGTCAAATGCAAGATACCAGTTCTATGACAATAGCGATCGCTTGGTGTTTGGCTTGGGGAAATGAGTAGTAGCCTAGTTGACAATTAAATAGACAAACCTATACACTTATCTACAAACCTATAAGTGTATTTATGTTTAAACCTCATGAGTTTGCAAAGAAAATTGGGGTGTCAGTCAAGACATTACAACGATGGGATTCAGT
>NZ_JAQMTM010000155.1:0-15245 GCF_028331085.1 Anabaena sp. CS-542/02 | reverse complement strand
AGTGGTTCCTGTAAGTTACTCACCCCCCAACAACGGCTGAAAAAACGGGCTTTTTCTGTAATTGATACAGAATTTTCAGCCAGATATTTAATAGATGGACTTCACGCCATTATTGCTTTGTATCTAGAGGAGGGAAATACTGAACCAGTGCGTAGGTTTATGAAAAATACTGGCTTGGTGAGTAATGATTTATTTATGCGGACATTTGAAGTGGCGTTGAAAGTGATTCCCCGCATTGGGGATGAAAGGAAACGTATTTTAGAAGAGAAAGCCTTGTTAGATTTGTGGTTAGCTATGGATGAGATTAAGGCTAAGGTTGCTTATGTGCAAACTGAGTTGACGGTTGACGGTTGACGGTGGTCGGTGAGCGGAGTCGAACCGTTGACTGTTGACTCCTCCCCTACTCCCCGTTTTGGTTGGTTTAATTGGTGTCGTCGATTGAGTAAGGACTACGAAATTTTACCCCAGACATATGAAACATTTGTGCAAATCGCCATGATTCGGTTAATGCTTAGAAGACTCGATTAATTGATTTGTTTAATACTTTCCCAACATCCTTTAAGATAAAAATTACGGATGAAAACTTATCAAACAACCTCTAAGCAACTTGAAAATCAGTTGATTCCTCCATCGGTTCAAAACTATGATGTAACTGCTCAATTCCCTGGTCAATTAAATCCAAACCTTGCTGTACCGTTTCAATTACACTTAACTGTCCCCGCAACTCAGGCGCACCGACAAAACCTTTGGCGTACCAAGTCATGTGCTTTCGCGCTTGACGTACACCGCGATCGCCTTTATATTCCCATAATGCCTGTAAATGATCTCTGGCACATTCCAATCGCTGAATTGGGCTTGGTTGTGGTAATATTTCCCCGGTTTTCAAGAAATGATCAATTTCTCCCACCAAAAAAGGATAACCCAAAGTCCCACGAGAACACATCACACCATCAGCGCCCGTTTGTTCCAAACACCTTACCGCCGCTTCCACAGAAAAAATATCCCCATTACCAATGACCGGAATAGAAAGCACCTCCTTAACACGGGCTATCCATTCCCAACGGGCATTACCATTGTAACCTTGAGCGCGGGTGCGTCCATGTACTGTAATCATTTGCGCCCCAGCATCTTCCATACGCTTGGCAAAGTCAAGAATGGTAATTTCCTTATCATTCCAGCCAATGCGGGTTTTAACAGTCACTGGTACATCTATAGCCTTCACCACTTCCCGCACAATAGCCTCCGCTACCTCTGGTTGACGCAATAAAGATGAACCACCGCCATTTTTAGTAATTTTATTGACTGGGCAACCCATATTAATATCCACAGTATCTGCACCTTCCGCAACCGCTTTAATAGCTGCTTCTGCTAAAAAATCAGGGCGACAGTCAAATAACTGAATACTGATGGGTCGTTCCTGGGGGTCTACCTCCATAATTTTGGGTAACTCTTTCACATAGTGTAAACCCGTAGCATTGACCATTTCTGTATACAACATTGAATCTGGCGCGTAGCGACGCACCAGACGACGAAATACCATATCTGTCACCCCGGATAAAGGCGACTGTAGAACTCGACTCTTCACCTCGAAAGAGCCGATTTTCAAGGGTTCAGAGAGTTTAGCTTTTAAACTAGGAGATAGTGTAACCATATAATTTTAAGTTGTGAAAATGAGACATTTAAGGTTGTTTAAGTACCTTTGGTTTTCACTCCAGATGTAGTGCTGAGATTGGCTTTGTCAACTAATTTAGACTATTATTTTACCGCTGATTGGTAAATATCATCGACCAAGTGAGTATATTAACACTTACGTATTACCAGATAGAGACTGAGAGCAGAACTTTAATTTAACAGTGTTCTTGAGTGTATGGCGGTGTTATTTGAGCATTGATTTTGAATCCATCTAGAGTTTATGACAGCTAAAGACGGCAAACACGACTTTGAGATTACGGTTCACCCTAATTGCTGAAAGTATTAATTCTCATACATTAGACAGAGTGAAAGCAAATCTCTCAATGAACGCACTAAATACATCCTTTAAAATTAACCGTCTAGTTACAGGTTCGGAAAACCGTCCTGTACTGACTGGTCATAACTGAACTTCCCAGTATATATATCAGGATAACTTGGGTTTTTCACCCCAGGAAAGCCTAATTAAAGGTTGTTAATCATGAAATGACTATTTTTTAACCCGTTGGTTCAAAACTTAGTCCCTTATATTCCCATTCATTTATAGTTATACGGAGCCGAAAGTTACAATGGCAAAAGTAGTTGGAATTGACTTAGGTACAACAAACTCATGCGTCGCAGTAATGGAAGGTGGTAAACCCACAGTTATTGCTAACGCAGAAGGTTTTCGCACAACACCCTCAGTAGTAGCATTTGCGAAAAATGGCGATAACTTAGTTGGTCAAATCGCCAAGCGTCAGGGGGTAATGAACCCTGATAATACCTTTTACTCAGTCAAACGCTTCATTGGAAGACGCTATGACGAAGTTGGTAACGAGTCTACAGAAGTTTCTTATAAAGTCCTCAGCAGCAACGGTAATGTTAAGCTAGATTGTCCCATAGCTGGTAAACCCTTTGCCCCCGAAGAAATTTCCGCCAAAGTACTTCGCAAACTCGTTGAAGACGCTAGCAAATACCTGGGTGAAACTGTCACCCAAGCTGTAATCACTGTTCCAGCATACTTTAATGACTCCCAGCGACAAGCCACAAAAGACGCGGGTAAAATAGCAGGTATTGAAGTTCTC
Organism: Anabaena sp. CS-542/02; assembly: GCF_028331085.1. Taxonomy (NCBI): domain Bacteria; kingdom Bacillati; phylum Cyanobacteriota; class Cyanophyceae; order Nostocales; family Nostocaceae; genus Anabaena; species Anabaena sp. CS-542/02. Next base: position 12,492 of record NZ_JAQMTM010000155.1, on the reverse strand, counting down.
CGAATTATTAACGAACCTACAGCAGCTTCTCTAGCTTATGGTTTTGATAAGAAGAGCAACGAAACCATTTTGGTATTTGACCTTGGTGGTGGTACCTTCGACGTATCCATTCTAGAAGTAGGTGATGGAGTATTTGAAGTTTTGGCTACCTCCGGCGATACTCACCTGGGTGGCGATGATTTCGATAAGAAAATCGTTGACTTCTTAGCCGAACAATTCAAAAGAGAAGAAGGAATTGACCTACGTCAAGATAAACAAGCTTTACAACGTTTGACCGAAGCCGCAGAAAAAGCCAAAATTGAGCTTTCTAGCGTTTCTCAAGCGGAAATAAATTTACCATTTATCACTGCTACCCAGACTGGACCCAAGCACCTGGATACAACCCTCACCCGTGCTAAATTTGAAGAACTCTGCTCAGACCTAATCGACCGTTGCCGCATCCCTGTAGAAAACGCAATTCGGGATGCTAAATTAAGCAGAAGCGATATTAATGAAGTTGTACTAGTTGGTGGTTCTACCCGCATTCCAGCTGTACAGCAGATAGTAAAGCAAGTATTAGGTAAGGACCCCAACCAAAGCGTTAACCCTGATGAGGTGGTAGCAGTTGGTGCTGCTATTCAAGCGGGTGTGCTAGCGGGCGATGTTACAGGTATATTGCTATTAGATGTCTCCCCACTGTCTTTGGGTGTAGAAACCTTGGGCGGTGTCATGACTAAAATTATCCCCCGGAACACCACAATCCCCACCAAGAAATCCGAAGTCTTCTCTACTGCAGTGGATGGACAAACCAATGTAGAAATTCACGTTCTTCAAGGTGAACGGGAGTTTTCAAATGATAACAAGAGCTTAGGAACCTTCAGACTTGATGGTATTCCTCCCGCACCACGAGGCGTACCACAAATTGAAGTTACCTTTGATATTGATGCTAACGGTATCCTCAATGTAACCGCTAAGGACAAAGGTACTGGTAAGGAACAGTCTATCAGCATTACTGGCGCTTCTACTTTAGATAAATCCGATGTTGACCGCATGGTGAGAGAAGCAGAACAAAACGCCGCTGCTGACAAGGAACGTCGTGAGACAATTGAACGGAAGAACCAAGCTGATTCTTTGGCGTACCAAGCTGAAAAGCAGTTGCAAGAACTAGGTGATAAAGTTCCTGAAGCTGACAAAACCAAAGTCGAAGGTTTAGTTAAAGACCTCCGTGAAGCTGTTGCTAAGGAAGATGACGAGCAAATTAAGAAGCTGACACCAGAACTACAACAAGCATTGTTTGCGGTAGGTAGCAACATCTATCAACAAGCAGGTGGTGATGCTGCTGGTGCTGCACCTCAAGATGGTGGTTCCACTCCCCCTAGTGGCGGTGAGGATGTGATTGATGCTGATTTTACTGAAAGCAAGTAAAAAATATTCACTCCATTGAGGATTTTTACCCATCCAAGCTTATCCCTGGGTGGGTAAATTTTATGTAAATAAACACTCTTGTAGTTTTTCGTTTATTTTCCGGGACTGATTTCTAAGTAATATTTAGCACGTTCCGTAATATCACTTGGTCTTCTACCTTAGCTTTCAAACGACCATTTTCTAAATCACGAATCCAACTTTGGCTTTTACCTGTTAGCCTTGCTAACTCCCTTTGGGAAAGTTGCAAATTTTTGCGCGCCTGTAAAATATCCGCACCGAGTAAATCTGTGGTGGTTTTAGTCTTGCGTCTGCTTTTGACAGTTGTCCGGGGCTTTTTTTGTGATTCAGAAATTTTCTGTTTCCATTCTGGGGGTAGTTCAAAAGCTAAAATTCGCGCATTCATCAGCAGATTCCACTTACCACGGGGTGCTGAATCAGTGAGGCGGGTGTTTCCAGCAGCGTCATTCATCCAAAATTCTAAGGCTTCCTCTGGGTCTTCGGGAATATCCATTAACTTCGCCCACAAAGGTTGAATTTCTAAGGGGTAAGTTACTGGATCAAAAATCGCTTTAATGCCATGATGGTTGAGAATTTCTAAATCACTTTCAAATGTTCTTAATAAGCGTTTGCGTTCCTCCCGTTGTCTAGAGGCAATGGTAACTTTTTCTTCACCGTAAGCAATACGTAATAATGTGGGAATGGTGATCCTTTGTTCTCTACCCATTTTGGTTTTAAACAGCAACCACAGCATTAGTCTTACTGCGCCTTCGTGCTGCTGCCAAATACTCATGACGGTAGTTAATAATGTTTTAGGTAAACTGCCATATTGGTAAAATGCAGTTCGCTCCTTACAGGCTTGTTTGTTTAAGAAATACTGCGCCCATATCCCGGCTTTTACTTTAAAAGTTAGTCCAATTAAATATTTGCACCCCAAGTCGTCTTCTTGAAAATGATGCTGAATATTGATTAACTGCCATAAACGGCTCTGTTTGACTGAAAAGCCGGGGATGCTTCCTTGTTGAGGCCAATCAATAGAAATCATCAATGAACAAGCTTGCTGTACGATATTCTTGATTAAAGCTAGCTTGGCATTTTTGTTCAAGTCTTTACGCTTCTCTAAGCCTAAATATTTCTCAATTTGGCGTTCATCGATCGCAAATTCTTCTTGCCAAGGTTGCTCTAAGGATGTAGCATAGGCAGCAAAGATCAGGTGAATGCAAGCGGATCTAATATCAAGTGCTGCAATTGCTCCTAAGTCAGTTACATCCCTCCCGGTAAATGGATCTTGGAGATGAAATGCGATCGCACCCCGTCCTTGTTTAACTTTTCGTCCATAGGACACATAACCGTGTTCATCCAGCCAATTTAAGGATGTCCTTTGTGCCAAGACATTACAAGCTTCCCAAATCACAATAGCCGAAGCAAATGGATTATTTTGACCGTTGGCAAATAAATCCGGGCTAGGTGCATCTCTTGGTTCCACCTTACATCTGCCTTTTTTTGCTTGCCAAGGTATGGGTGAATTAGTTGGACAAGCCATGACACATTGCGGCTCAGGATAATAACCTTCACAGTTATTGCAAAGAGTAGGATCAATCCAATATTCATCGTTCTCTATTTTAATTGCACCCGTAGGACATTGGGGGCGGCAGTTGTCACATCCCAGGCAATTGTTGTTAGGAATTGTATAAGGCATACGGCTATAGTGCTCTCTTCCCACTCTAATCGTCGAGATGTTTTGCTCAAGTCTCTGCTGGATATTTATTCAGTATTTTTCACTGGAAACGAAACCATATTTCCAGCCAAAAATATCTCTATTTCCTGTAATAATTCCCCATATCCATATTTTTATTACACAGGTATTTCCGACTCTTAAAAATACCCTTTGATTACTTCTTTATTAACTATAAATTTCATAAATAATCAGAGATTTTTGTTCATAATGAGCCGGTGTATATTTCTTAATAGTTCACGTAAAACTATCTGTAAGTTCCTATCCGGTGAATTATCACTTAACCCAAAATTTTTGGATAAACATAGATTTGATTGCCAGATGGGAGTTACTTTATTAATAATTTTAATATTTAAAGTATACAAATGTGCTGTTTCTAAATATACAGTTTTCCCATGAGTTAATAAACCGGTAAATATTTTCTATCCGTCAACACTAGCTATAACCATAATCATTTCGCCATTTTTATTTGATATATAACAAAGTAATTTTTTCTTCATGTCCCCCATTAACACATAGCTTGTAACTCTAAATACTATCAAGGATCTATGTCTTCTCCCTATAAAAGAAAAAAATCTCATTATTTTTATAAACAATTGAATTTGCAGCATATATCAACGGTAATTATTTATATGTGACAAGACAATGTCTGATAGTGCAATATTATATATTTAGCTAAATAGCGGCATCTACACCCTATAAAATACATTTTATATAGAATTAATAACTGAGTATTATAGCCACAAATATTTATTGAGAATAAATTGCATTTAACAGGTAATTTAAATAAATCTCTAAAAGAATATGTAAAAAGTCATGAAAATTTAATCCAAGAACAAATAGTCATTTAAACTAAAAAAATACCCTAAGATTAGGTTAGGATGGTGATTAAAGTAGAGAGAAATTCCTAAAGGTTTATTCATGGCAACAGTAACAGGATTGACATTTGGAGGTAATACCTGGACACCTAAATTTGCCCAGGAAATTGACCAAGAAAAATGTATAGGTTGTGGCAGATGCTTTAAGATATGTGGTCACAATGTATTGAGCTTGAAAGCTCTCAACGAAGATGGCGAATTTGTAGAAGATGAAGATGATGATGAAATTGAGCGCAAAGTCATGGTTGTAGCCCACCCGGAAAACTGTGTTGGTTGTGAAGCTTGTGCGCGGATATGTCCCAAGAATTGCTACACCCATGCTGTATTAGACAAGTAAAGTTTCAGGATTTGCAGCCAAGTTATGTCCGTCATCAAGGGTACTCTGGGAATAAAGCACCAAGCAAGGTAAATAGAGGGGAATAATCAAGACTTACTGTCACCAGAAAAAAGTTCACAGTAAACAGAATTGTAAATCTTAAATTGTAATTGATAAACTTCATACTTGCTATTCAATTAGTCTACACAATATTCAGACTAAGGGCATGATCTGAGAGTACCTAAGTTTTTATGTAAGTAGAGACATCTGGCATCAGAGGACTTTCAAGATAGTGTTAACTTTGTGGGGGAAGGATATGAAATTATCTGGAAAATTCCCCCACTTTTGATGAGAGTAAGATAGAAAGTTAATAAGTGAAAACAAAAAACGCTCACCTGTGGAAATGTAAAAATCAGTAGCCAAGAATATGATCAAGATAAAAAAATACATTATCTTCTTTGGCTAGGGTGATACATCAAAAGCGCAGGATGCGATCAACTGGGGGCAAAGAAATTATTGTCTAGAATCACAATCTCCTACATCTAAGTTTCCAGAAAATCACACCTTTAATTACAGCTGCAAGAGCAGGTAGCATATATGCAAAAAGTTCCTGTTTCACTATGGACTCTGGTTGCTGGAGTATTAGTCACAGCCATCAGTATTTGGCTCGGACATAATCACAATTTATTGCCAGTACAAGCATCTGAACAAGCGCCTTTGGTAGACGGATTTTTCAACGTCATGTTTACCATTGCGATCGCACTGTTCCTCATTGTAGAAGGAACCATTCTGATTTTTTTAGTCAAGTATCGTCGCCGTCCGGGTGATGATACCGATGGTCTACCCATAGAAGGAAACGTTCCCTTAGAAATTTTTTGGACAGCCATCCCCGCAGTCATCGTCATTGGTTTAGGCATTTACAGTGTAGATGTTTACAATCAGATGGGTGGATTTGAGCCGGGGAGTCATACCCATGGCGTAGCCATAGCAGCCACCCTTGATGAGACAACCAGCGGAAACATTGGGATTGGTGCGTCACCCCACTCCCAGGGTAAACAAGCAGATTTAGTGGTTGATGTCCAGGGGATGCAGTACGCCTGGATATTTAACTATCCCAACAGTGGAATTAGCGCCGGAGAGTTACACGTTCCCGTGGGTGCTGATGTACAACTGAACCTATCCGCAATAGATGTCATTCACTCATTTTGGGTACCACAATTCCGGTTAAAACAAGACGCGCTTCCAGGTATCGCCACCCAACTGCGATTCGTCGCCACCAAACCAGGAACCTATCCGGTAGTTTGTGCAGAATTGTGTGGTGGTTATCACGGTTCTATGCGGACACAAGTCATAGTCCATACACCAGAAGAATTTGATAGCTGGTTAGCACAAAGCCAGATAGCGCAAAAGGAAAACCTCAACCAAGCCGTTGCAGTCAATCCAGCGGAGTTATCAACATCAGAATTTCTAGCTCCCCATGTTCATAACTTAGGGATGAGTGCAACCACCCTGGCGCAACTTCAGAAATAGTCATTCTCAAGACAAAAATAAATTGTCGCAAAATAACTTATGACACAGGCAGAACTTCCCCGGAACACGCCAACCGCAGGAAATAAAGCAAATAACCATCCCCAGGCGTGGAAATGGCAAGACTACTTTACATTTAATGTTGACCACAAAGTGATTGGTATCCAATACCTAGTGACAGCATTTGTATTCTATCTAATTGGTGGACTGATGGCGGTGGCGCTGCGTGTAGAACTAGCAACCCCACAATCAGACTTTCTCGATCCCAATTTGTATAACGCCTTCATGACCAACCACGGGACAATCATGATCTTCCTGTGGATTGTTCCGAGCGCCATTGGGGGATTTGGAAATTATCTCATTCCCCTAATGCTGGGTGCTAGAGATATGGCCTTCCCCAAGCTGAACGCGATCGCCTTTTGGTTGAACCCAGTAGCGGGATTACTAGTTGTAGCTAGTTTTATCTTCGGTGGTTCCCAATCTGGTTGGACAGCTTACCCACCATTGAGCCTAGTAACAGCACCCATGGCCCAGACTCTGTGGATCCTGGCCATTGTTTTAGTAGGAACCTCCTCAATTTTGGGTTCGGTGAACTTTGTCATTACCATCCTGATGATGAAAGTTCCCTCCATGAAATGGGATCAACTACCCTTGTTTTGCTGGGCTATCCTAGCAACTTCTGTCTTAGCCTTACTTTCCACCCCTGTATTAGCTGCGGGTTTAGTGCTGTTATTATTTGACCTCAACTTTGGCACATCCTTCTTTAAACCCGATGCAGGCGGTAACGTTGTTATTTACCAACATTTATTCTGGTTCTATTCCCACCCGGCAGTATACTTAATGATTCTGCCCATCTTCGGTATCATGTCCGAAGTAGTACCAGTTCATGCCCGGAAGCCGATTTTTGGGTATAAAGCGATCGCCTACTCTAGCGTAGCCATTTGCGTCGTGGGTTTGTTCGTCTGGGTACACCATATGTTTACCAGTGGTACACCCGGTTGGATGCGGATATTCTTCACCATCTCCACCCTCATCGTCGCCGTACCCACTGGCGTGAAGATTTTCGCCTGGGTTGCCACCCTGTGGGGTGGTAAAATTCGCTTTACCAGTGCCATGCTCTTCGCCATTGGCCTATTATCCATGTTTGTCATGGGTGGGTTAAGCGGTGTGACAATGGGAACAGCCCCCTTTGATATTCACGTCCACGATACCTATTATGTAGTGGGACATTTCCACTACGTCCTCTTTGGTGGTTCCGTATTTGGCATCTATGCCGGTATTTATCACTGGTTCCCCAAAATGACCGGACGTAAGCTGAATGAAACCTGGGGACGCATTCACTTTGCCCTCACCTTCATCGGCACTAACTTAACCTTCTTACCCATGCATGAATTGGGCTTGCAAGGTATGCCCCGCCGGGTAGCCATGTACGACCCCCAATTTATTAACCTGAATCAACTTTGCACCTTTGGTGCATTTGTCTTAGGCATCTCAGTTATACCCTTCACTATTAACATTATTCACAGTTGGAGTCAAGGGGAATTAGCGGGTGATAATCCTTGGCAAGCTTTGAGTTTAGAGTGGACAACCAGTTCACCGCCCATAATTGAAAACTGGGAAGAATTACCCGTTGTGACTCATGGCCCTTACGACTATGGCCATAGTCAATCCCAACCTATGGGTACACCAGAAGTTAGCGCCTAGGTATTGGCTTTAACTTACTACTGGCGTGACCACACTAAGTAGGGTGGGCTTCTAGCCCGCCCTTCACAAGAACATGATTATTGTCCCGCCACTTAAAAGTTTAGAGATTTAGAGGGTAAACAACATGACCATAGCGACAACTGAACACCATGAGGAGCATCATCCAGATTTACGAGTCTGGGGACTTTTAACCTTTCTGATTTCTGAATCCCTGATGTTTGGCGGTTTTTTTGCTACTTATTTATTCTTTAGAGGTATTACAGAAGTTTGGCCTCCAGAGGGAACAGAGGTAGAACTATTTTTACCCGCCATTAACACCATTATTCTGATATCTAGTAGTTTCGTCATTCATTTAGGTGATGTAGCGATTAAAAAGAATAATGTTTGGGGAATGCGGTTTTGGTATCTTGTCACCGCACTGATGGGGGCAATTTTCTTAGCTGGTCAGGTTTATGAGTACATGAGTTTAGGCTATGGACTGACTACCAACGTTTTCGCCAACTGCTTTTATATCATGACAGGCTTCCACGGTTTGCACGTGTTGATAGGCATATTATTGATATTAGGTGTTGTGTGGCGATCGCGTCGTCCTGGTCATTACTCTGCTACCAAACATACTGGCATCGAAATGGCAGAAATTTACTGGCACTTCGTAGATATTATTTGGATTGTTCTGTTCACATTAGTGTACATCCTCACATACAACCCTGCCTAGCATTGGTATTCATCTGTGTACCCAACATGAAAGCCGAGGGGAGCATCTTCCCTTCAAGAAAGAAGAAGCAAACCTCAGCCCAGACTCACAAAGAAATAGTACCTATAGGGAGCGGTAAAATTCTCACTCCCTCTTCCCCATCAAAGGAGATGATTATGCTTGATGGTAATCAATACTCGTGGTTTCAAGTACCCGAAGATGTCAAAAAATTATTACTCTTGGCCGCACAAACCTGGGAAAATACCTCAGAATCCGAAAAATATATTCATCAAGCCTTAGCTAAGTCCGGGGAAAATACAGATATTTTAGTATCAGCATATAGATTCTTTTATTATAAAAATAATTATCCCCTCGCGCTACAAATTGCAGTTAAAGTTTTAGATAAGATTAAAGCAACAGAGAACTTACCAGACCATTGGCAACAACTCCTCCCCATATTACTAAAACGGCAGGAGGAACCCCAAATCAGATTGTACTTAAACGCTTATGCTGCATCTGGTTTAGTGTTAGCAAAATTAGGGGAAATCGAGCGGGCTAAAGAAATCAGTACTCGCGTCAAACAGATTGACCAGAGTAATGATTTCGGTGCAGGAATCCTACTGGACATTTTAAATCGTCCAGATGAAGAGGACGATTAATTAGTAAACCTTCACCCATCAACAGACATGAATAATTATCCCTTCTACCAACCTCTACAGACATCTGCAACTTCTTCAGCACCTTTCATTCCTGTGGTTTCCATAGATCCTTTGCGTCCTCTTCCCAGTCCTCTGAATTTGATTCCGCCTACAATAGTTTTCCCTTCTCCTTCTCAACCCAAGATTTAATGAATGATGGTGGAAGGTAAAGATTGGCTAGTAACTGCAGACGGCCAATATCATTGTTGTAAATCAGCCAGACCATGGGATCTATTGCGGGAGAATTATCGCCTATATCGGTTTTTGACTGAAGTAGAAGATGTTCTCCATGGGGTAGAAGATGAATCTATTCGTCTCCCAGAAATCCGAATGCTTGTCAGGAGATTGATTGTCAATTCCTACTGGGTACAAAGTCAGTATTTACAACCTCACCCTAAAACGGGTCACTCAGTGTTACTTCTCTATGATGAATTGGGGTTCCCATTGACTGTACAAACCGTGACATTTGCACCGGGAACCCGTTCAACTATTCATAATCACGGGACTTGGGGAGTAATAGCAGTGTTAAAAGGTCAAGAAAAAAATACCTTTTGGCGACGTACTCCTACCCCTGATTTTGCCGACAAAATTGCACCTACTGGAGAGATAACCTTGTCTCCTGGAGATATTGTTAGCTTGACCCCCGATGCAATTCATAGTGTAGAAGCAGTGGGTGACGAAGCAACTGTAACTTTTAATGTTTATGGAGAAACAGACCCTCAAGCAAGGTTTGAGTTTGATTTAGTTACCCATAAAGCTAGGAAGTTTTAATCAGAATCATCAGGGAGTAATGACAATGGCTAGAGTAATTTTCTACAGCAAACCCGGTTGTAAGGGTGGTATTAAGCAAAAGGTTGTGTTGACTGCTGCTGGTCATGAGGTGCTAGCATACGACATCCTCACAGAACCTTGGACATTTGAACGCTTGCGATCTTTTTTTGGCGATCGCCCGGTGTCCCAATGGTTTAATGCTTCCGCTCCCAAGATTAAATCTGGTGAGGTAGTTCCAGAAAAAATCGATGCACAAACAGCCTTAGTGTTAATGCTGCAAGATCCTTTATTAATTCGTCGTCCCTTACTAGAAGTAGGCGATCGCCGTGAGGTAGGTTTTGACGTAGAAACAATAGATGGTTGGATTGGCTTAAAACCGGTGGATGATTCCTTAAAAGTAGTAATTGAAACCCTGACTACCCAGAACTTACAAGGTTGCGCCCACGGTCATAACCATGACCATCATCATCAAGGTGGTTGTAAGCATTAAATTTCACCTGGGGAAAACCTGATTGAATTTGCTTTGACTCTATCCCCGATATACATCGGACTTCTTAACCTGGTTAAGAAGTCCAATAGTCAACCGTCAACAGTCAACAGTCAACAGTCAACAGTCGCTAATTAGGTTTTCTTAACCAAGATGAGCGGTGTCTATAGACAACTCTTGAAACATGGGGGTACTCAGGTAACGTTCCCCAAAGGATGGCTGAATCATCACAATTAATTTACCGGTATTTTCTGGACGTTGACCGACTCGAATGGCCGCACATAAAGCCGCACCGGAGGATATACCAGACAATAGTCCCTCTTCTTTGGCTAAACGTCGCCCATAAGCCATGGCCTGTTCATCACTAACTCTAATTACCTCATCAATCAATTCCAGACGCAACACATCTGGGATAAACCCAGCGCCAATACCTTGAATTTTATGGGGGCCAGCTGTACCGCCAGAAAGCACCGGACTGTTACTAGGTTCCACTGCGATCGCTTGCACAGTTGGCTTATATTGTTTAAGCACTTCTGCAATCCCGGTGATTGTTCCACCAGTCCCCACCCCAGCAATGATAATATCTACTTCCCCATCCGTATCCGCCCAAATTTCCGCCGCAGTAGTTTCTCTGTGAATTTTGGGGTTAGCCGGGTTGCGGAACTGTTGCAGCATCACAGCGTTAGGAGTATTAGCCACAATGCTTTCAGCTTGATTAATTGCTCCTCGCATCCCTTGTGCGCCTGGTGTTAACTCTAACTTAGCACCGTAGGCCTTGAGCATAGAGCGTCGTTCTTGGCTCATGGTGTCTGGCATGGTCAAAATTAAACTGTAGCCCCGGGCGGCTGCTACCATGGCTAAAGCAATACCTGTATTCCCAGAAGTTGGCTCGACTAAAATACTTTTCCCCGGCTCAATTAAACCCTCCCTTTCCGCAGCCATTACCATACTGATTCCAATCCGGTCTTTAACTGAGGCTGCTGGGTTCATACCTTCGAGTTTAACAACAATTCTAGCTGCCACTCCCTCAGATTGGGGAATTCTATTGAGCTGAACTAAAGGAGTTCCGCCAATTAGTTCTGTAACATCTTTAGCAATTCTCATAAATTAACTCCTATGATTTCACGTTGAGGGCAAATTTCCTGTATGTGTTTAATTTATATCCACTCTAACTAAATCTAGAGCAATCCTAAATGATTCATGAACAATTTCTGTTCCCTGTTCCCTGTTCCCTGTTCCCTGTTCCCTGTTCCCTGTTCCCTTTCCTCACTGATATTTTCTCAAGTCAAATAGGATGACTATAGAGACTATCCACTTTAACCAAAGTACAAAATTATGCGGCAGAGGAATGCAGTTGATGTAATTTTCTCATCTCTCCTCAAGTAATAATGTTTTGTATCTACCACAATCAAGGTTAATAGCTGAATTACAGGGGTTTTCTCAAGGCTGAATTTATCTGTCTGTTATTTGCTCAATCAAAATCATAGAAACTCACCCCTTAAATCTAGAAAGTTTGTCACCTCACTTTGAATGATTTATATTTAGTATAGGCAGCTGCATTTCCAGAAAATATAAGAGATTTTTTCGATATTCTAGGGTATACTCGCCACATAATCTATTTGTTTGAGTACAAGCTTTGAGACGCAAAAACCACAACAAAATCACCCCTCTACCAGCCCCCCATATAGCTTTGAGCCTGAGTGCAGAAATACCAGCACCCCATATGAGAAATACTAGCACCCCATATGAGAAATACTAGCACCCATACCTCAAATAATTTCTGTAAGTCTTATGAGATATAACTTATAGCCTTTGAGTATAACTTTAATAAATTTAATAATCTTAATTCCACTAGTTTAAACTCACAGTTAGAGGTGAGACTGCTATAAATTTTGTAGGATTTACGCAGAGATTCCCCTCTACCCCCCGAAGTTCTGAGGGTTTTACCCAAAGAATCAGGGGGGACTTCTTAACTCTTCTGTTGTCGAAGCTGAGGAAGATGTTAATCCTAAGTTGATAATTATAGCCCTTGCAGAAAAATGGTAAATTTTTCATCTTTAGGAACAAAAATATTCTCAAGGTACGAAAGAGACTAGTTAGGTAAAAAGTCACCCACAGGTTTCTGGATGCAGAGTACCTAAGAGGATGTTTGTCAAGTCATGATTAGTGTATCAAATATTTTTAGATCCCCCTAAATCCCCCTTGAGAAGGGGGACTTTGACTCTAGTTCCCCCCTTTTTAAGGGGGGTTAGGGGGGATCAAGAAGTGTCTAAAATCACCT
>NZ_JAQMTM010000154.1:0-51146 GCF_028331085.1 Anabaena sp. CS-542/02 | reverse complement strand
TATAAAATCTTCCTTGTCCACTTTCCTTCCTTGTCTTCCTAGTCTTGCCTTCACAGATCATATTAAAAACCTACCCTTGCAAGGAGAGGGTGGGGTCAAACAATAGTTGATACACTAATCATGACTTGACAAACATCCTCTTAGAAACCCATCTAACTTATATAAACTTTGGCTATAGGAATCCTATTTAATTTTTGAACAAGACTCAGTACACACAGCAATTCTTCTTACCTGTTCCCTGTTCCCTATTCCCTGTTCCCTGTTCTCTACCTAGACAAATCAATTCAAAACCAAACCGGATTTCTATATATGTAATTTCTGTTAAATGAAATCCTGGATACTTTTTTATTAATCAGCAAGCATTTATGATATACCACTAGTAATTGAGTGCCTGTTTGATTTTGCTAGGTTTCTTAAAAAGTCCATCTTGGTATATAATACTAACAAAATCATTACATTTTCTTAAAAAAATCTGGTCATAAGTATTATGAATGAACAAGTCAAAGTCCTGAAGCTCAGTGGAATTATCAACACCACCAACTCACAACAACTACGAGAAGACCTGATGTGCCTTGTAGAAAGTGGTGCTAAAATAGTTTTAGTCGATTGTCAAGATGTGACCTTTATGGATAGTTCAGCCTTGGGCGCTTTAGTATTAGCATTCAAAACATTACGGGCAGCAAATACCAAACTAGTTCTGTGTTCTATCAATGAACAAGTCAGAATATTATTTGAATTAACAGGTATGGATAAAGTGTTTGAGATATTTTTAAATCAAGATGACTTTAATCAAGTTGTACTCTCCACCAAATAATTAATCGAAATTAATTTGTAGGACTGATAAATCATCATCAAAAGCATCTTTGGAGTTCAAAGCAATGAGATAATTCAATACTTGATCGAGTTTGACCTCAATGGTGTGTTGTAAGCTAACAAGTATTTGAATAAAAGCATCTAAACTCCAAAGTGTGCCATCTGATTTTGTGATTTCATAAGCACCATCACTGAAAATATAGAGATTACTAAATTTATCAATATTGCAAAAGGCATCAACATATTTTGCCTCTGGAAACATCCCAACAGGCATTCCCGGAGTTCTTAGTAATTTAAATTCGGTGTTTTTGGCAGATGTACCTGATACTAATATTGCAGGGGGATGGCCAGCGCTTGCATAAATTAACTCCCGCTTAACTCGGTTATAAACTCCATACCAAATAGTAAAATATTTGTCATTTTGGTAATTCATCTGGAAGGTTTGATTTAAAGCCTTGAGTACATCGCTCGGTTGATAGTAATTCAAACCTTTTAAGGCGCGAGAACGTAACAGATTGAGGACGGAAATTGAGGGGAGAGCAGCTTTTAGTCCATGTCCAGCCGTATCTAGGAGGTATATAGCTAGATAATCAGCATCTAGCCAGTAGTAATCGAAACAATCGCCGCCAAGTTGTCGGGAAGGAATGAATCGAGAGTCGATTTTTAGAGGTTCCATGACTGGTAATGGTAGCAGCGATCGCACATATTCTGCTGCTTCTGCTAATTCGGTTTCTAAAAGTAGCTTTTGGGTATGTAAATCCTGACTTAACTGATGCAAGCGCAATCCGGCTCTGACTCTTGCTTTTAATTCATTTTGCTCAATGGGCTTGGAGATAAAATCATCAGCGCCAGCATCTAGTCCCTTGACACGATCAGCAATCGAATCTAAAGATGTTAAAAAAATAAAGAAAGTGGTGCATAAGCTGGGGTCTGTCTTCATGCGCTTACAGACTTCTAACCCATTGAGTCCTGGCATGATCCAATCACAAATAACCAGGGCTGGATGGTAAGCTATAGCTTTGGCTATTCCCTCTTCTCCATTACTAGCAGTAATTACTTTATAGCCTTGTTTTTCCAACATCCTCTTCAGGAGTATTTGTATAGAAATATCATCATCAATTACGAGGATTTGAAACATGGATCATGCTAATTGGAAATTTGATCATGGTTTGGTATTTTGCCAATACTCCCAGGGTTTTCTCCTGGTGGGAAGATATCAGGAAGGAATTAATTGACCTCAGATGCACACAGATATAGCATTTCCCATGCTCGTGAGGTACAAAGTTGTTTAGTTTCAGGGAACAGGGAATAGGCAATTGATGTGTACTTCATTAGCCTGAAAAAGGCTTTAAACACCGATAATTTTTATATACTCGTTTTTTTCAAATGTTATGGGGGTGATAATGGGTTTAACCATAAGAGAATGGCGCGTTTTAGCTGGTTTAAATCTCGGTAAATTTCTTGTTTAAACCATTGTCCTAAAGCATCCCAAGGAGTAAATGACCCTCCTGTTTGCCATTTGATATCTTGACCTAAAGGTGTGGTGTGAGTACCTGGTAAGGTTTGTTTGGTCACCATGTGGGAAAAGCGGTCTAGTAAGATTTGACTTAAACCTGCTGATTGATCAATGGTATCGTTGCTAAATTTTATTAATAAATTACGGCGGATATTGTAGCTCTGTCTTACGATTGTGTCGGTTTCCACTGGTGAGGGCGTAAACTCAATGGGCAAAGTAGAATTAAATTGCTCTACTAAGGGGATGGCCTCTTTGGCGGCGTAGTTGTTGAAGGAAATTAAAATATTTCCAGCACGTTCTACAGGTAGCAAACTGCCAATGAGTAAGTGAAGTTTACAACCCATACTGTGCCCTAACCCGTAAGTAGGCAGATAAAGCTGGCGTAGGGAGCCAGAGTCCTGTAATCTTTCTAGGGTGCGTTCAAAGTTCAGCAGTACGGTTTTGGCGATCGCAATATGATCTAAAGTATTGATAAATGGTGTAGCAATAATCACATATCCTTTGTTAGCCAGATGTTCTAGTAACCAGCGATAAGTCAGATGGGGTGCGGTGGCCACAAATGCACCTCCGAGAAAATGGATGATACCAATGGGCTTTGGGGGAATGAGTACCCAGTTACCTCTAATTTCTTTCCAGTCCATACCTATAGGCGATCGCTAAATTCACACCTCTTTATGTTAGACTGTCGATTGCAGTCCTGGGGAGTTTCATAGCAAGATTCATGAGTGTGAGGTCAGGTTTTGCAGCCTTTTCATTTCCAGTTGCACATCTAAAGCGATTTGCAATGCTTCATTGAGTAACCTACCATGCTCGGTCGCTTCTTCTGTAACTTGCATTGCGGTTAAAGTCGCCAAATTATTGGTAAATAACTCTGTATTTCTGAGAATAAAATTCTGATTTTCTCTTAAAATTCTCTCTGTCTTCAAAGCCCGAATTAAATCATTTCTTGTGAGCTTCAGGGCGGCGATAACTTTTTCCCTTTCTCTAATAACCACTCCTGGATTACCAGCTGCTTCTATTTGATCATTGATATCTATGGCTTTGATAACAGCATTATATCTATCAACATCATTTAAAAGTATTTCTAAAGAATTCGTCATATTGTGATTAAGTATTTTAATTTTTCTCCGCCATAATAAATAGAAAACAATCTGTGTGACACATCCACCCCAAGAACACAATATTATTAACAGTAACCAAGATGGAATTGTGATCCAAGTAGCAAACAGCTTAATCAGGATATCAAAGAGCAAATAACCAAAAACAAATATAGAAGAACTAATAAAAACTACAGTAGCTCCCTCGGAACCCCTAAGTTTATCTGTAATGCTTTTAGCAATTGTTCTTAAAGGTTGGGTAATAATAATTAATTGCTGTTTAACAGGTAAATTAGTCAAATTTTGCAATTCTGTATGACTAATATCTAAGCCATGTAAATCATTACGCACCAATTCCGTATCCTCACCAGATTACTTAGGAATGTGAATTAAATAACCTGCAAAGGAAAATTTTCCACCTCACCCAGTCTTCTTTAAGCAAGAGGCGGACAGGGGATGAGGTTCTGTACTTTCCTGATGCAATGCTTATTTAGTACAATATAGCAATCAAATTTATTGATGGCTCGTTAAATAGTAATTTTTATGATTATTTTAATTGAGAGAACTACTAGCATTCAAATACATATACGTTAAATTTGATACAGATTTATCACTAGCTAGTGACCATCTAATTTTAAACTCCAATTAAATTGTAGGCTGATGAAACATCAACAAAGAGAGAAAAAAGTCCATCATAAAAATTAACACCCAAGTAGTGACCACTGCAGTTGTTGCTGACTCTCCAACTTCTTTTGCTCCTCCCTTAGTAGTTAGTCCCCAACTGCAACCATTGATAGCGACTATAGCGCCAAAAATCAGCCCCTTCACTAAAACTATAAGTAAATCTGATGGTTCTAAAAAAGTTCTGACAGATTCTAAAAATGCTTCAGGGTCAACATGATAAAATTGGGATCCTGCAAAAACCCCACCAGTGATGCCTACAACTAAAGCAAAAACCATCATAATGGGCATCATCAAAATGCAAGCCACTACTCTAGGAAGCACCAAGTAATCAATAGGATTTGTTTTGAGCATATAAAGTGCATCAATTTGCTCTGTAACTCGCATAGCACCTATTTCCGCTGCAAAAGCAGAACCTACTTGTCCAGCAATAATACTAGCTGTCAAAAGAGGCGCTAATTCTCGACAAAAAGCCAAAGCGAAAGCCCCCCCCACAGCATCTAATGCACCAAATCTCACTAATTCTCGAGCAGTTTGAATAGTAAAAATCATACCAGCAAAACCACTAACAAGGACAACTGGAGACACCGAAGCAGGCCCTGCGGTCACCATATGTTGCAAAATTTTGCGGTAGTAAGTTTTTCCTTGGAGTAAATGCAGGAGTACCTGACCAAAGAGTAGAACTGCGGCAAAGCAGCGTACTATCCATAATTGATCTAATTTTTTTTTAGTTTGCATTACCGCCCTTCAGACTGAGTTTTTTTGTCCCCATATAAGCAAGTGATACAAATGGGAGGCAATTTAGTACCTATCTAAATTGAGTCTTGCCTGTCATTAGTTTATCGCCAATTATGTCTTGCATCAAAATATTATGCCCCTATATAAGCCCTAAGTTTGTGTAATTAATGAGACCAATAGATTGAGCATATTACATTATTGCATTCCCCGTCCCATAAACTAGAAAAACATCTGTGTTTATCTGTGGTAGATATGAGATTTTTAGTGATGATAATCAGCATCTAAAAGCATGATCAGTCCTGAGTAATAATTTAGATGAAATTGCAGTCAATAAAAATACTTAACTTGTATATAGAAATCCGGTTTGGTTTCTGAATTGATTTGTCTAGGTAGGGAACAGGGAACAGGGAACAGGGAACAGGTAAGAAGAATTGCCGTGTGTACTGAGTCTTGTTCAAAAATAAAATAGGAGTTGTATATATTCATCCTAATTAATAGGTATTCGATTGTCCTCAACTATCTAAAGGAAGAGAAAAAAAATAATAGTTTCACCTTAAGCTAGTTGTGTAATTCAATTAAATCTGAGAACATTCATTATGTCCAATAATTTATTTCAATACTATTGAGACATTTGGCGAGAATTTTGGCAAAGTGGCGATTAAATGGCCAGTATTATGTTAAGACTCCGCTATCAAGTCATAGATAAATTAATCAGGGTGAGGAGAAAATGATCATGTCCTCAAAAGTTATAACTCTCATTCATTCAGGTTTGCATTGGTACTTTAGATATTGACATCAGCCAAACACTCCTGTGTCTACTAGGAATCTACATAAAATAATTTTCAACTTTTTCTTGGAGGATATTTTCATGATTAGTTTCTGGCGTTGGTCATCAGCAGGTACAACTTTGTTGTCCTTAGGAGTCATACTAGCTACAATCAATCCCATGATAGTTTCCGCTCAAACCAGTGTGACTCCCTCCCCTGCTTTAGCAGCTAACTTGTCTGACGTTAGTGCACAGTATTGGGCCAGTCCATTTATTCAAGCTTTAGCGCAAAGAAACATTATATCTGGTTTTCCAGATGGTACTTTTAGGCCAAATGAACCGGTGAGTCGCGCTGAATTTGCAGCAATGATTCAAAAAGCTTTTAATCAAGACCAAATTCGGCAAATAAGTGCTGATGGTTTTGCAGATGTTCCTGGGAACTTCTGGGCGGGTTCTGCAATTCAGGAAGCCTACGAAACCGGATTTATGTCAGGTTATCCAGGAAACTTATTTCTGCCAAATCAACAAATTCGCAAAGTTGAGGCCATAGTTGCTTTAACAAATGGTTTAGGTTTACAAACTAGAGAGAATCCATTAGCCGTAGTCAATACTTACTACACAGATGCGTCAGCAATCCCCAGCTATGCATTAGATAATCTTGCAGCAGCTACGGAGGCTAGTATTGTTGTTAATTATCCCAATGTTAAGCTACTTAACCCGCTAGATCCTTTAACTCGTGCTGAAGCGTCGGCGATTTTATATCAAGCTTTAGTCAGACAGGGACAAATGCAACCCCTAGCTAGCAACCTTGTAGCCACTAAGTATATAGTTGGGCCTGCAGAACAAACTCAAAGTCAAGATATTGTTTCTATTGCTGCATCGAGTGAGGTTTTTACAAGCTTGACTTCTTTATTGCAAACAGCAAATTTAGCAGGTATTCTGCAACAAGCGGGCCCCTATACAGTGTTTGCTCCCACGGATCAGGCATTTGCAGCTTTACCAGCTGGGACTCTAGAAGAGTTGCAGCAACCGGAGAATAGAGAATTATTGATTGAGATTTTGAGATATCATGTGGTTCCTGGGGAGATAACGGCTAATCAACTCTCACCCGGAAAATTAATCACCTTTGAGGATGTACCTGTAAATATTCAGGTAGATAGAGCTACTAATCAAATTGCGGTGAATGATGCGGATGTTATCCAGCCCAACGTACAGGCGAGTAATGGTGTGATTCATGTAATTAATAAGGTACTCATACCACCTAACCTGGGAGTCAGTCAATCGCCACCAGCAGCAACTACTGTTGCTATGGAACCAGGTACAGGTACTCGTGGAGGGTCTAGTTATATTGGGGTTGCTGGTAACATTGGTATAGGGGGTAATTCCACTCTCAGTGAAAGTAACTATGGATTAATCAGCAAAATTGGGCTGACTAATACTATCTCCGTGCGACCAGCGGTGATATTTGGGGGCGATACACTGTTTTTGGTTCCCGTAACTTTAGATTTTGCTCCCCGTTTCGCAGATCCCCTAAATGGAGAACAAATATCAATATCTCCTTTTTTAGGGGCTGGGGTAGCTGTTGAAACTGGAAGCGGTTCTGACGTTGGTTTATTATTAACTGGTGGTGTGGATGTGCCTATAGGCGATCGCTTTACTGTCACGGGTACTGCAAATGCAGCATTTTTAGATCGTACTGATGTGGGTTTGCTCCTGGGGATTGGCTATAATTTTTGATAGTGACCTTGCGGGTGATGGTAGTTCATCTTACCTGTTAATCAGAATGAACAGAGAATAGCCACAGATAGCAAACACGAAGGCGATCGCCACAGAAAAAATAACAACATCCCTGACAATAAATAAAATCCAATCTTTTCTAAGTTCTTGTCTAAACTTGAGTTCCCGCAGCTTCTGTTCTAGTTCCGCGTCTGCTTGTGATTGCAAGTTTACCGGTGATATGATTTTGGTTTTATCTACTTCCATCTTTCTCCTGTGAGCAATGCTTTCCATCTCCTAACTAAGCAGAAATCTCTCCAGAACCTAGGTTCAGGTTTTTGCCAAATTCATCTAAAAAACTAGTTTTAATTAACCTTTGGATAACTCAAGCTTTACTTATTGGCATTACAAAATTTAGTAGTTAACTATTTTGTAATACTTTGCTTGAGGGGGCTATTCATGAGCATAAAATCTCATAACCCATTAAGATTAAATCGTCGGCAGTTTTTACTTAGTTCTGCTGTTACAGCAGGTGGTATTATCACCACAAATATTGTATCAAATTCACAAGTATTTGGACAAGCGCCGGGAATTATTACATCTGAAAGTATGCGTCCTACCATACCCTATGGTGTTGCTACTGGGGATATAAGTGGTAATAGTATTGTGATTTGGAGTCGGAGCGATCGCCCTGCACGAATGGTGATTGAATACTCTACCAGTGAATCCTTTAATAGACTAGGACGTGTTTTTGGTGAACGTACTTCACAGGAACAGGATTTTACAGCCAGATATGTTCTCAAGAACTTACCCCCAGACCAGCAAATATTTTACCGGGTAATTTTCCAAGACTTAGACAATCCACGCATCCAAAGTGAACCTGTCAGCGGTACTTTTCGCACTCCTTCCAGAACCGGAAGAGATATTTTCTTTGTGTGGGGTGGAGATACCGCCGGTCAAGGCTGGGGGATTAATCCCGATTTGGGTGGGATGACAATTTATGAACAAATGCGTCAGTTAAATCCTGACTTTTTCATCCATTGCGGGGATACGATTTACGCCGATAACCCACTTGTAGCAGAAAGAACACTAGATGATGGTAGCATTTGGCGGAACATCGTCACAGAAGAAAAGTCAAAGGTAGCAGAAACCCTACAAGAATTTCGTGGTAATTTTCAATACAACTTGCTAGATGAAAATGTGAAGCGTTTTAACGCCCAAGTACCGATGTTAGCCCAATGGGATGATCACGAAGCTGTAAACAACTGGTATCCTGGGGAATTTTTGACTGATGATCGCTATACAGTTAAGGATGTTAACTTGCTAGTACAAAGAGCAAGACAAGCATTTTTTGAGTATATGCCCATGGAATATAAGTCAAGATATGGTGCTGACCGGTCAGAAATTTATCGTTCTTTCCAATATGGCCCATTACTTGACATTTTCATGATAGATGAGCGGACTTATCGCGGACCAAATACCGGGAATGTTCAGCCAGCAAAAAGTCCAGAAACAGATATGCTGGGCCAATCACAACTGCAATGGTTGAAGGTGCAACTACTTAAATCAAAAGCTACATGGAAAGTAATTTCCAGTGATATGCCTTTAGGGCTAATAGTGCGAGACGGTTCTACTGCTTTTGAGGCTTGGGCTAACGCAGATAATGGTAAAGCCTCCGGAAGAGAATTAGAGTTGGTTGAATTACTGCGATTTATCAAACGCAGAAACATTAAAAATGTTGTTTGGATAACTGCTGACGTACATTATGCCGCAGCCCACTATTATGACCCCAACCAGGCGGTATTTCAGGAATTTAAGCCTTTTTGGGAGTTTGTCGCCGGGCCTCTCAACTCCGGGACATTCGGACCGGGACAATTAGACAATACCTTTGGTCCACAATTGATATTTCAAAGCAATCCTCCAGGTATGCGTCCAAATCGACCACCCACTGAAGGTTTACAATTCTTTGGTGGAGTGAAAATTGATGCTAATACCAAGGTGATGACAGTATCACTGCGTAATTTAGCAGGGGAAATTATTTATAGCCAGGATTTACCACCAGAAGCGTAAGTTTTTGACACTTGAGCTTAATTGAGCCAGTAAGATAGAATTATTCTGTCTACTGGCTTTTTGTGCAGCTGAGATAGCCGGAAAACATCACAAAAGTTTGAGCCATCGCCTCTTAAACTCCACATCAGGTTATCATCAAATATTGTGGAATGTCCGTGCATAACCTACCATCTATGACTGCTTCTGATTCTGACACTCAACTAACGGAACCCCATAACCCTGCAGCGCCTCTGATTGATACTCAATTAGCAGACCGCAGTAAGCTGAGTAAGATGTACCAGCACTATGTAGAAATGAAGGATAAATATCCTCATGCTTTGCTACTGTATCGGGTAGGAGATTTTTTTGAAACTTTCTTCCAAGACGCTGTAACAGTCTCCAGAGAATTGGAACTGGTACTGACGAGTAAACACGGTGGCGAAGTTGGTCGCGTAGCCATGACTGGTGTACCGCATCACGCCTGGGAACGCTACACCACCCAGTTAGTAGAAAAAGGCTATGCGGTGGTAATTTGCGACCAAGTAGAAGACGCATCGGAAGCAGTGGGTTTGGTGAAGCGTGAAGTCACCCGTATCCTCACACCGGGGACTTTGCTAGAAGAGGGAATGTTAAATACGCGTCGCAATAATTACCTAGTTGCTGTGGTAATTGCGGTAACTCATTGGGGTTTAGCTTATGCAGATATCTCCACAGGGGAATTCCTCACAACTCAGGGGAGTGATTTAGAACACCTCACCCAGGAATTAATGCGGTTGCAACCCTCAGAGGTGGTGGTTCCCACTAACGCCCCAGATTTAGGGAGCTTGTTGCGTCCCGGAGAAACTTCGCCTCATCTTCCCCAATGTTTACCACCATCATTTTGTTATAGCCTGCGATCGCAGGCTCCCTTTACCCAAGGTGAAGCTAGAGCAAAATTATTGCATAAATTTAAGATCCGATCGCTCGAAGGACTCGGTTGTGATCATCTTCCTTTAGCGGTACGGGCCGCTGGGGGTCTGCTGGAATATGTGGAAGATATGCAAAAAGTCAACCCCGTTACCCTGCAAAAGTTACGCACTTATACTATTACTGACTATTTAATTGTAGATAATCAAACTCGCCGTAACCTAGAGATTACGCAAACAGTCCGGGATGGTACATTTCATGGTTCCCTGCTGTGGGCGTTGGATAGAACTAGCACATCAATGGGGGGGCGGGCTTTGCGGCGGTGGTTATTGCAACCACTACTTGATATTAAAGGCATTCGGGCGCGACAAGACACCATCCAAGAATTGATGGAAAATACACCCCTGCGTCAAGATTTGCGGCAATTGTTACGGCAAATTTACGACTTAGAACGGCTGACAGGTAGGGCGGCTTCGGGAACAGCTAACGCTAAGGATTTAGCAGCTTTGGCCGATTCCCTCTCACGCTTACCCCAATTATCTTACCTAGTGGCTGATGCGCGATCGCCTTTTCTCAAAGCCTTACAGAAAGTCCCCGATGTCTTGGGAGAAATAGCCCAAAAATTACACGCCCATATAGTAGAATCACCACCCATACATATTAAAGAAGGCGGCTTAATTCGTCCGGGGATAAATCCCCAGTTGGATGAGAGAAAAGCCACGGTAGAATCAGACCAGAAATGGATTGCTAATTTAGAAGTTGACGAACGAGCAAAAACCGCAATCCCCACCTTAAAGGTAGGATTTAATAAAACTTTTGGTTATTATATTAGTGTTCCCCGGTCTAAATCTGACCAAGTACCTGATAATTATATCCGCAAGCAAACCCTCACCAACGAGGAACGTTACATCACCCCAGACCTGAAGGAACGGGAAGCGCGCATACTCACAGCGCGGGATGATTTAAACCAGTTGGAATATGAGATTTTTGTACAGTTGCGCCAAGATGTGGGAGAACAAGCGGAGGTAATTCGCAATGTTTCCCGTGCTGTAGCTGCAGCGGATGTGTTATGTGGTTTAGCTGAGTTAGCTGTACAACAAGGTTATTGTCGTCCAGAGATGATTTCCGGACGAGAGATGATGATTGTGGATGGTCGTCATCCCGTAGTCGAACAGTCTTTACCCGCAGGGTTTTTTGTCCCCAACTCCACCCACTTAGGAAGAGAACAGACCACCCAGCACCTAGAGGAAAAACCAGATTTAGTTATTCTCACCGGACCAAACGCAAGTGGTAAGAGTTGTTATTTGCGTCAGGTGGGGTTAATTCAGTTAATGGCGCAAATTGGGAGTTTTGTCCCAGCGACCCTGGCGAAGTTGGGAGTATGCGACCGGATTTTTACCCGTGTGGGTGCGGTGGATGATTTGGCCACAGGTCAATCTACTTTTATGGTAGAAATGAATGAAACCGCCAATATTCTCAATCATGCCACTGCGCGATCGCTGGTATTATTAGATGAAATTGGCCGAGGAACAGCAACTTTTGACGGTCTTTCGATTGCTTGGGCCGTAGCGGAATATATAGCTACAGAAATTCGCTCGCGGACAATTTTTGCCACTCACTATCATGAGTTAAATGAATTGGCTAGTATTCTCCCCAATGTGGCTAATTATCAAGTCACCGTCAAGGAGTTACCCGACCAAATCGTTTTTTTACATCAAGTTCAGCCCGGAGGGGCGGATAAGTCCTATGGTATTGAAGCTGGACGTTTAGCGGGTTTACCAGATGTAGTCATTCAAAGGGCGAAACAAGTTATGGGACAAATTGAGAAACACAGTAAGATTGCTATGGGGTTGCAAAATATGGAATAAGCCCATCAAAACCTCTAAATTAAGAATCATCACCTACCTCGTCCCCGTTCTATATCCTCAATTACTTGTTGTAAATACCATTCATAAGACATCCCCGGAAGGTATTCCTGTTTATCATCAATTAGTCTTTGGGCGATTTCCCAATGTCCCCCCACCAGTCGCAACAGTCGCTGACGCAGTAAATTATAGTTTTGCTGTTTCGACTCCGGTCTAGATGTCTGGACTTTTTGCAACCTCTCCAATACTTGATGATAATTGTCCCAATCTTCCTGTTCACAAAAAATACTCGCCGCTTGTTGATAATCTGCAACTGCGTTTTGCATTTCTTCTAAGCAAGCATGGGCAATACCGCGATTGTAGTAAGCTGGTGCATAATGGGGATGAATTTGTAATGCTTGGTTGTAATCTTGAATGGCATCCAGATAATTACCAGATAATCGATAGGCGTTACCCCTAGCAACATATATTAAAGCATCTTGGGGTTGGATTTTCAAAGCTTGATTAAAATCCGCCATCGCTCCTTGATTGTCCCCCAACAGCGAACGGGCTTTACCTCGGTTACGATAAACTATGGCATCTGTGAAGTTTAATTGTATAGCTTGGTTAAAGTCAGCGATCGCTTCTCGATAATTGCCCATTTTACACCTGACCACCCCCCGACAACAATAAGCTTGAGCATCTTGGGGGTCAGCTTGTAATATCCAGTTTAAATCAGCGATCGCCTCAGTGGTATCTCCCTTTTCGGCTTTTTCTAATAACTGGGTAAAATATCCGTTGATTGATAAGTCTAATATTTTTTGGGCATAAGCGTTAGTATAATTACTTGAGGTTACATCTGGTTTTGGTTTTGGTTGTAACTGTTTAATTTTTTGCATACACAGCCGACAGCTAGCGGTGTCTTTTTGTGCTAAATATAATTCAGCGGCTTTTTTAAAGTTAGCGATCGCATCTTGAATAAAACCTTGCTTGCGCCGTATTGTTCCCCGCAATTGATAAGCAGGTGCATAATTAACATTGAGGCGAATCGCCTGATCCACATCTTCCAGCGACCCCGGTAAGTTTTTCAGTACTACCCTAGCCAATCCCCGACAATAATACCCCTCCATACCCCCAGGATTCAACCGGATACATTCAGTATAATCAGAAACTGCTTGATGAATCGCACCTAAATTATAATAAGCCAGACCCCGGTGTAAAAACCCATCCGCAAAATCAGGGACCCATTGTAAACAACTAGTAAATTCCTCAATAGCACCAGAGTAGTCTTTTTCCTCAGCCCTTTTTAGTCCCCGGTGATAAAACTCATTACTCATAAATCACCTAACCAGATAAACATTCCACTTATATTATGATGTTAAATATGAAATCAACCTGTTGCATAATTCCATCAGCAGTTAATCATTGTATATTACTTAACAGTAAACAGATTTGATCATGATTGACTGGCTTTACCGCTATCCACCTTTATATTCAGGAACACTACTAAAGCGCTACAAGCGCTTTTTTGCGGACATTCAACTTGACTCCGGGGAAATAGTCACCGCACATTGTCCCAACACAGGGCCAATGACAGGAGTCTCCACCACCGGGAGTAAAGTACAACTTTCTCAAAGTGATAACCCCAAGCGCAAATTAGCTTACACCTTAGAATTAATTCAGGTACATGATACTGAACCCACCTGGGTAGGAGTAAATACAGCCTTACCCAATCGTATAGTTAAACTAGCCTTAGAAAAACATCTATTCCCCCAACTAGGAGATTATAGCCAAATTAAAAGCGAAGTAGTGTATGGACAAGATAAAAAAAGCCGGGTAGATTTCTACCTCACAGGTAAAGACCCACAACCGCCAATTTATTTAGAAGTCAAAAACACAACCTGGTCCCAAAGTACCCGAGCAATATTTCCTGACACCGAAACCACCAGAGGACAAAAACACTTACGCGAACTAACAGCACTCCTCCCCCAAACCCGCGCAGTCATGTTGTACTTCATCAACCGGGGGGACTGTACAGAATTTGCCCCCGGGGATGTAACAGACCCAATATATGGTAGACTCCTAAGACATGCCATACATCAGGGTTTAGAAGTATTACCCTGTCGTTTTGACATCTCACCAGAAGGCGTACGCTACCTAGGTTTAGCAAAACTGAGCATTTAACTAACTTTGCGTCCCTCTGCGTTAAAAAAATGATCATTATTATCATGGGTGTATCCGGTTCCGGTAAAAGCACCATTGGTAAACTACTCGCCGATGCCTTAAACTGGGAATTTCAAGACGCGGATAACTTTCACTCCACAGCGAACATTGAGAAAATGCGCCTGGGTATCCCCCTCAATGATAGCGATAGAAAGCCTTGGTTAAAAGACTTGCAAACAGCGATCGCTGTGTGGTTACAACAAAATACTAATGTAGTCTTAGCCTGTTCGGCGCTCAAAGCAGACTATCGCCAATATTTACTATTAGATAGCGATCGCATGCAACTAGTCTACCTCCAAGGCAGTTTAAACTTACTACAGCAAAGGCTCCTAGGGCGACAAAATCATTTTATGTCCGAAAAACTCCTCAACAGTCAGTTAGAGACCCTAGAAGAGCCTGATGACGCTATTTGTGTAGATATTTCTGAGCCACCCCAATTAATTGTCGAGAACCTGAAAACAGTGATTGGGCTTTAGATCATTTTTAGCATGAAAGAACCATTTCCCATCATTGACATCCTACCCGATGCCCCTGAAGCTGATGAAGATTTAGGAACCAAAGAAAAATTCTGGTTCCGCCGCCATGATAATGTCAATTATCTCTACAAAAAAACTAGACAAAACACAGGCGAAGACTGGTCAGAGAAGATAGCATCTGAGTTGTGCAGTTTGCTAGACTTACCCCATGCTATTTATGAGTTAGCCACATTCAATGGTGACAATGGCGTTATTAGCCCCTCGTTTTTGCCGGAAGCTGGAATTCTTACCTTAGGAAATGAGATTCTAGCGCCAATAGTACCTGGATACCCACAAAATTGCCGAGACTTATCTCAACACACAATTCATAATATATCCCATGCTCTTGAAGGTGGTTCCGTAAATTCACCGATTCACTGGGTACTACCAGCAGGAATTAACCGTGCCATGGAGGTTTTCGTGGGATATTTACTCTTAGATGCTTGGATAGGAAATACAGACAGACATCACGAAAACTGGGCATACATAAATTTAGGCGATAAGATGCACTTGGCACCAAGTTATGACCATGCTTCTAGCTTGGGTAGGGAAATGTCTGATGGAAAAAGAGAAGAGAAGCTGAAAAATAAATCTTCTGTGGTAGATTATGCCGAAAAGTGTACATCTTTGATTTACCCTAGTAATGGAGGGCAAAAACCCCTCAGAACTTTTGATGCTTTTTATCAAGTCCAACAACTTTATCCAAAAGCTGCTGGGTTATGGTTAGAAAAATTAGCGGGAGTGTCCAGTCATGATACGTCAATGCTCTTTGAGCGCATACCATCTCATCGCATATCGCCAATAGCAATTGAATTTGCACAAAAAATCTTGGAATTTAATCACAAAAGACTGGTACAACTCCTAGACACCTGAATATGAAAACATTATTTTTAGCTTGGCAAGACACCCACACTAGAGCTTGGTTTCCCATTGGACGTTTAACTTTTGACGGTAGAAAGTACGAGTTCTTATATACAAAGGGTGCATTGACAGCTAAAAATAACTGCGGATTTACTGGATTACTTTCTTTCCCAGATTTTAATCAAGTATACACATCAGTGGAACTGTTTCCATTATTTTCTAACAGATTAATGCGACGCTCCCGCCCCGACTATAAAAATTATATTGAATGGCTGAATATTCCAGAAGGTGAAGATGACCCCATTACCATTCTTTCTCGGAGCGGGGGAAGGAAAGTAACAGATAAATTTGAAGTTTTCCCCGCTCCACAACCAGATCAAAATAATTTATACCATATTCATTTTTTTGCACATGGACTCAGACATCTTCCCACTTGTGCAACTGAAAGAATTAATCAACTACAACCTAGGGAACTTTTATATTTAGCTCACGACTTTCAAAATCCCTATGATCCAAAGGCGTTACTTTTATGCACTAGGGAGCATCACATCGTAGGTTATTGTCCCCGCTATCTTGTGGATGATATTCTTCAAGTGAGAAACAAAAATCCACAAGTTGTAAAAGTACACGTTGAACGGGTCAACCCCGCACCAACTCCACTTCAACTGCGGTTATTGTGCAACGTCACCGCGGAATGGCCAGAAAATTTTCGTCCATTTTCCGGCCAGGAGTATCAGCCCATTATCGCTGATATCCCAGCTGGTACTACTTCCTAAACTTGATGGGAAGCTAGAAAAGCCTCAACTTCAGCCCCAGTGGGTTGAGAAGCGATCGCACCCGGTTTAATAGTAGTCAGGGCCCCCACAGCATTAGCATAAGCAACAACCTTTTTGGCTGTTTCGCCATCCTGTAAGCTTTGGATACCATGTTGACCCAATTGGTGGATAAATCCAGCTAAAAAACTATCCCCTGCGCCCGTTGTATCCACAACCTGAATGGGATAAGAAGGTAACCTATCTTCATTTTCACCCAAACAATAGGCGCAACCATTTTCTCCATCTGTTACCAGCACCCCCTCAACGGAAGCCAGACGGTAAGTAATTGCACCTGGGTCAGTGGTATTAAACAGCCATTCTGCCTCTTCCTTAGAGAGTTTGAGGAAATCAACCTGCTTTAAGATATCCTGGATTTTTTGGCGAGCCACATTGGCATCTTGCCAAAACACAGGTCGCCAGTTAACATCCAAAATAATCTTCAGGTCATATTGTCCTGCTAATTCCAAAGCCCGGTGAATTGCCCGCTCACTTTCAGGGTAGGCTAATTCTAAGGTACCTAATACCAAAAACTCCGCCTCTGTAAACAGCGACTCTGGTAATTGTTGAGCTTGTAAGCGGGTATCGGCAAATTCAGAGGTGTCATACTCACCAAATCCCGCAAAATTGCGATCGCCCCCCAAATCTCGCACCACATAAACTTGCCTCGTTGGTGCTGTAGAATGGGGTTGTACCCCTGTTGTATCGACACCGATCTCTGCTAATAGCTTCACTAACTGACTCCCCGGTTCATCTTCACCAACAGCGCCAATAAAACCTGCGGGAGTGCCCAATTTTACTAAAGCACAAGCCACATTAGCCGGCGCACCCCCTGGGTAGTGAGTCCAGGACTGAACTTCTTCTAGCTTTAGCCCCAATTGGTCAGCTAAACAATCGAACAAAATTTCACCAACGCACAAAACACGGGGATTGCTCATATAAATATCTGGTATGTGGAAAACGACGGCGTCTTTCAACCTGAGAGTTCAGGGATAGGTTGACTCAAATCAGTGACCACTCCAGCGGTTAAAACCGCCAGGATTTGCTAACTATAGTATAAAATATAAAACAATCTTCACTAATCTGTCTCCACTCTTTGACTCAGAAAAATGGCATTTTTGCTAATTTAACCAGAGACATATCTGCTACTATATAAATATATTTACATATCTATCTATTTAATTAAGTTAAAATAGTTACATATAATTATTGAATATAAATCTAAAGAAAATATAGTCTCCCATAACTTAAAACCCCTCTAAACAAAAGAATCTTCTAGAATTAAAAGAGGATTAAGTACATATACCAAGGGAGGATAGAAAAACTTATGGCTGGTGGCGAGTCTCAGACCCCTGTTAGTCTGTCAGACAGAGAATTGCAAATTATCGACTTAGTGGCCGCTGGCTTAACTAACCAAGATATTGCAATCAAACTGGAGATTAGCAAACGCACAGTTGATAACCATATCAGCAATATTCTCACCAAAACCCAAACGGAAAACCGAGTGGCTCTGGTCCGATGGGCTTTGCAGTGGGGTAAAATCTGCTTGCATGACGTTAATTGCTGTGTTTTACCTATCCAGAACGATTAAACCATTGCTGGGTGTGTACTAGTTTTCATTCTCCTCACGCCTTTGCATTCAGGTGGATCTCCAGCGTAAATTCCTATTGTCATCAACAAAAATTAGCAATAATCCACAGCCTCAAGGGTTACATTTAAAAAATCTATATTGCTCCATCAGCTAGGAGAGCAGTCTTTTGATGCATACTTCAGCTTCTGTTCCAGGTGGTTCACCTACCTTTGATTTTTTTAGTTTTGACTTTACCGCCCCCCAACCAACACAAGATGCTGACTTACTCAGACAGCTATCATTCATCCCAGGATTAAAAGAAATAATCCTGCTGCGACAAGTTCACGCCCTAGAACATGCTACTGTCTGGGTTCTGAGTGAAGCTAAAAGCGGACCAAAAAAAGTGCAAGTAGACAACGAACTCTTAGGCGGGTTGTCTACAGAACAAGGATTTTACCTTTATGGTGAGGTGAATATCAGTGATTTGCGCCGGGCGGTCACACTCGGCTTAAATCGTCTGATTAATGGTGAATGGGATTTAGCCGTGCATCCCCGTTGTGGCACAAATGCATCAGTAGCAATGCTGTTGACAGCCAGCCTAGCTGTGGGTGTTAATCTATTACTACCATTCCGACCCATTGAGCAATTAATCGGTTTAGGACTCGCGGCCACCACAGCAGCAGAACTTGCACCTAATTTAGGTTCCATAGCACAGCGCTATCTCACCACCGCCATCCCCTTTAACCTCACAATTGAAAATATTACTCTGACTCGTGACCTTTGGGGAAGACCGGGACATTTTGTCAAAGTCAGCTGGCGAGAATAAACAATTAATCATGAGAAAGCTTTACTTCTTAGTTCCTGGTACTTATGGCAAATTTGCCTGTGGTGGACTTTGGGCAGAATTAAAAACAGTTAAGCTAGCGCAGCAAATCTGTAGCGCTGATGTCGTCACTTATCGCCAAAGAGAAACAGACCAACTGTTTATCGATGATCTGCTCACCCAAAAAAATTTAGATCAGGCTATTTTTGTCATTAGCTGGGGATTTGATGTACCCCAGCTAGCCAAAAAACTCAAGCAATATAACGTTATCTACCATGCCCATAGTGCCGGTTACAAGTTTCGCCTACCTGCTAGTATTCCCATCATCACAGTCAGCCGCAACACTATGGGATATTGGGGGCAAAAGTCCCCTAATTCTTTAATTTATTATTTGCCCAATCAAATTAGTAATGAATTTCAAAATTTACATTTAGAGCGGGACATTGATGTTTTAGTTCAAGCCCGAAAATCTTCTGAGTATTTAATGCAAGAATTGATCCCCGCTTTGCAGAAACAGTGTAACCTAAAATTAGTTGACTCTTATGTAGAAGACTTACCCGGCCTATTTAACCAGGCAAAGATTTACCTGTATGACTCTGCCGAATATTGGGCGCAACAGTTCGTTAGTGAAGGCTTTGGACTACAACCCATGGAAGCTCTTGCCTGTGGCTGTCAGGTATTTTCTAGTATCAACGGTGGACTGTCAGATTATTTAGACCCTGGGTTTAATTGCTATAAAATCGCCGGCTACTCCAAAGAGTATGACCTGCAACGCGTTATAAATTCCCTGAAATCATCAGAAACTATCAACTTATCTGAAGAATTTTTTGCCCAATATCGCAGGGAAAATATTATCAGAAGATTTCAAATTATTTTGCAAGAATTAAACGAATTCTTTGACAATAAAATTAATTTTTCACCCAATATCAAAGACTTATCAAAAACTCGGTTACTCAAACTAAGGATCAAGAACATATACAAAAAAATCAGGCAGAAATACTTTTTCTAACTCAGCCATTGAGTGCTGCTGATCATTTGAATAACCTGGCTTAAAAAGTATAATAATACACAGATTGATATCTGTGTTTATCCGTTGACTTTATAAAAAAGGCAGATATCCATTCCCTATTCCCTTGACTGTTACTAAAACTGTAACCGTCTGTAGTTTTAATGGTTCTAAATGCAATAGTAAGCAATCGGAACATAATTGAGCCTCAATTTTGGATCGACTGCGAAAAACGTTGGGTAAACTAGGTGGCAGAATGAATCGGCAAAAACTAAGTGGTGTGGCAACAACATTCCTACAAAGACGTTATGGTGTAAGTCTAGGGAGACGTTACGTTTTGGCGGCAGCTAGTGTTGTCCTGTTCAGTGTCTTGGGTTGTTCTCAAGTAAGTGGGAGTACAAATTCCCCGACCCAATCTGATCTACATTATTCCGAGACTCCCTTACCCAAAAAAATATTAATCTCTGATCAGAAACTTGTAGATTCTAATAATAGATTTGGCTTCAAACTGTTTTCCCAAATTTTGCAAAAAAACAGTAGTGAAGATAACATTTTTCTATCACCTTCAAGTATAGCCATCGCCCTGTCCATGGCATATAATGGCGCCAGTGGTTCCACTCAACAGGAAATGGCTAAAACCCTAGAATTACAGGGCATGAGTCTACCAGAAATTAACTCAGCCTACGCCACATTAAAAGGGTTACTAGAAAATCCTGATCCCCAAGTGCAACTGACGATTGCTAACTCACTATGGGCAAATCAACAAGCTACATTGCAGCCGAATTTTATCCAAAGTATCCAGAACCTATACAAAGCCCCGGTCAAAAAATTAGACTTTGAAGATGGCGCATCTGCCAATACTATCAATAAGTGGGTTGAAGACAGTACCCGGGGAAAAATCACCAAAATAGTCGAGCAAATTCCACCTGAGCAGGTATTGTTTCTGATTAATGCCATATATTTTAAAGGGCAATGGAGTAGTAAGTTTGATAAATCACAAACTGCCAAACATCCTTTTAGATTAATATCTGGTGAACAGAAGCAACACCCGATGATGTCGCAAACAGGGGAATATAGATACTATGAAAACGACCAGTTTCAGGCGGTGAGTTTACCTTATGGCGAAGATGGCAAAATCAGCTTTTATATCTTCTTACCCAAGCAGGAATCTGACCTCCCAAACTTTTATGAAAACTTGAATTTTGACAACTGGGAAAAATGGATTTCTCAGTTAAGAAAACGGGATGGATTTATTCGCTTACCCCGCTTCAGAACAGATTATGATGTAACACTCAATGATGCGCTCAAAGCCTTAGGGATGTCAGAAGCTTTTAGCAATCAAGCCAACTTTTCCGGTATAGGTAATAATGTCAAAATTAGTCAGGTCAAACATAAAACATTTGTCGAAGTCAACGAAGAAGGTACAGAAGCCAGCGCCGCCACATCAGTAGGAATGGTAGCAACAGCTTTTAGAGAAAAACCGGAACCTTTCCGCATGATTGTTGACCGTCCCTTTTTCTGTGCTATTCGAGATCATCAAACAGGGAGCATTTTGTTTATGGGTGTCATTACTGACCCTCAGTAACCATATAAAACACTCCTCACCACTACGGTAATGTCGGTTCGGAAACACCTAGACCATTGTTAGTTTCAGGTGTTAGTGATTTTTCTGTAAGAACGTGTGCAGCTTTCTCTTCGATTTCACCGTTTAAACCCTGGGGACGCAGGGCTGTTAAAGCCGTCTTAATAATTACAGCCGTTGGTACTGCCACAATTACCCCTAAAAGTCCACCAACTCTCGCCCCTGTGAGCACAGAAATCAGTATCCAGACTGGGTTTAAACCAGTAAAACTACCTAAAATTCGGGGTGCAATTAAGTTCTCCAAAATTTGCTGCACAATTACCGCGGCTATGACCACCTTGATTCCCATAGAGAAATCTTGCAGCGCTACTAGGGAAGTAGTCAGGGCTATACCCACCGAACCACCAAAGGGTACAAGAGCCATGATGCCAATAGTTAAGCCAAACAACAACCCAAATGGCACTTTTAGCCACAAAAACGTGGGAATTAGGGCTGATGCCATACAGGTAGATAAAATCAGTTGGGTGATAAAAAAGTTCTGAAAACTCAGGCGTACTGTTTTAGAGAAAGGTTCGCGAAACTTGGTAGGTAGCCACTCTACTAAACTCTGCCAAAGTTCACCGCCATGCTGCAAAAGATAGAAAGTCAAAACCATGGTTAAAAGAAAATCTAGCAGGCTAGTGAATGTCACCACAGCTAGATTTAACACTTGTCCGGCGATTTGTTGTAATTGACTCTTGACGCGATCGTTAATTTGGACAACAAGAGCATCAAGATTAATTGGTAAATTCAGGGTTTCTGCTTTCTCATTTAACATCATCAACTGAGAACGTCCAGAGTCGATTAACTCTGGTAATCGCGCCACTAATTGCTGGGCTTGGGTGAGAGCTAGGGGAAACAGGGTAACACCCAGGGCCAATAGTACCGATAAGGCCAACAAAAAAACTAAAATAGCAACTTGTTCTCGCCTAGCACCTTGACGCTCCATCCAGCTCACGGGATAGTTGAGCAGAAATGCTAGTACTGAGGCTCCCACCAAAATCACGATGAGGGAGTGGAAATAATGGAAAATTGCCGAAATCGCCCAACCATTGAGAACCAAAAGTGGGGCGCATAACGCGATCGCCCCCAGGCGCGTTATAGGTGTAAATGTCTGCCACCAGTTGAGTAGCTTGCGTGTCTGCATCTTTAGCCGATTGCGGGATAGAACTAAATCAAATCTTTTTCTATAGCTTATTATCTCTAATTACATCATCGCATTTCATCTCTCTAGTTTAGGATCAGACTCAATCTTATGGAAAATCTTGAACCAATTGAGAATTCCCAGTAAAATCAATATACATCTACCTCTACAAGACCGTTCAGGTCATACAGCGAACATCTTACCGGGAATCAGGGTTCAGTAGTTTTGCTGACCCACTATTGGGCAAGCAATCCTCTTCATTCCTGCTATGAAGCCCACATTTGACGAGTATTTTCACCGATTTTTTCGCCAATTGCAGATGATCTCTGATCAGGTCTGGTCAAACTAACTGATTGTTGTCATACTTCAATTAATTATCTCCGGATTAGCCACCAAAAAATGAGAAATCCTATAAGTGTTCTTGTTAACACAACCATCACAACTTAGTACGGTTAATTAAACGTTAAGTTATGTCAATAATTCAGCCCTCACGGAACTGAGGGGCTAAGAAGCAAATCTTACCTGTTGAATTAGTTCGGCACAGCGTAAATAGGTATACCATTTAAAAAAAGTCGAAAGTCCTAAAATAAAAACCTTTGAACTTTTGACTTGTGCTTTGCGGTACTAATTCCATTGAGAATGCCCTCCGGGTGCGGACACATTTCTAGACTATTTGTTTAGTCTTTGGGTAAGGTCAAGACATTATGAATTAGGTAGGCCAGGGACTAATATATATAAGGAAAGTTACTGACTGGGATTATATCTATTGCTCTATTGCAAAAGTAGCATTTCCCTGCGGTGAATACCGGTATCCCTGTCCGTAGGTTTGTTGACTGAGTTGACCAGGTAGTAGGTATTTATATGAGTTAGTTTCGTTGCATATTAATTAGTCAGAAAATTTACAGAGTTTAATGAGCAGTAAGTGTGAGGAAGTCTGTGACCAGTCAAAGAACTTCGGCAAAACAAAAGCAATTAGCCAAGGCGATCAAATCAAAAAAACCAAATTCCCACAGCCGTAAATATCGAGGTTGGGTGTTGTTCTGGCTGGGTATGAGTGGTATTGCTATGGTCTCAGCAACAGTAGGGGCGATGTTAGCGGTTTCCCTTACTAGTAGCCCATTGCAGCAAGCACAGTTAAGCCCCCAAGAAGAAGCGGTTTTTGATACAGATCGCATTTCTGGCGGTGGGTTACGATTCTCGGAATTAACTCGCCCTGTGAATCTGTTAGTGATGGGGATGAGCGTCCTCCCATCGGATTTAATTAATCCTCCGGCCGAATTGCAGCATCTGGGCTATGAACCCCAGGTAAATTCTTTTGATGGGCTGGCTGATGTCATGATCTTGATCAAATTTGATCCCGCTACAAAAAGAATAGCTATGCTCTCAATCCCCAGAGACACTCTTACAGAAGTAATTGGGTATGGAGAGAAAAAACTCAATGCTGCTAATGTTGATGGGGGCCCAGCTTTAACCGCTCAAAGTGTTAGTCAACTTCTGGGTGATATAACAATTGACCGCTATATCCGTATTAATGTTCTGGGTGTTGGTAAACTGATCGATGCTTTGGGTGGAGTCACAGTCAACGTTCCCAAGGATTTGCGATACCAAGATGACTCTCAACGCCTATATATTAATTTAAAGGCTGGTGAACAGCATCTTGACGGTGAGCAGGCTTTGCAGCTATTACGCTTTCGCCATGACGAACTCGGAGATATTGGCCGGGTTCAGCGTCAACAAACGGTCATCAGAGCTTTGATAGACCAGACTCTTAACCCTGTAACATTAACCCAATTACCCAAAATTCTCAACCTGGTCAAAGAAAATATCGATACCAATTTAACAATTGAAGAATTATTAGCACTAGCAGGCTTTGGTGTGCGAGTCAACCGTCCTAATATGCATATGTTCATGTTACCAGGTCGCTTTAGCCAACCCGGTGAATATCTGGCTAGCTATTGGATACCAGACGAAACTGGTA
The DNA here is from genome assembly GCF_028331085.1 of Anabaena sp. CS-542/02. NCBI lineage: Bacteria > Bacillati > Cyanobacteriota > Cyanophyceae > Nostocales > Nostocaceae > Anabaena > Anabaena sp. CS-542/02. Next base: position 26,467 of record NZ_JAQMTM010000154.1, on the reverse strand, counting down.
TTTCTAGAATGATGTCTCAACATTTTGGTGTCGAATTAACTCGTGAACTCCAAGAGGTTGATTATCGTTCTGTGCGAGTTTATGTTCAAGATAGTACAGGTAGCGATCGCTCACAACTGATTTCTGTAGTCCGAGATTTAGAACAACTCGGATATCGCCGGGTTTATATATCTGCACCTTGGCGGGAATCCCTGAAGGTGACTAATATCATCGCCCAGCAAGGAGATATTGAGAATGCACAGTTAATTCGCGATGCTTTGGGATTTGGGGAAGTACGCATAGAAAGCACTGGTATTATTGATTCTGATGTTACTATCCAGTTGGGTGAGGATTGGTCACAACAAAAAACACGTCCCTGGGACATGACTTATTAAAACTTATCCATCAAAGTGCTGAACACTCAGCACTTTTCCCTCAGAGGTTTACTTTAGTTCTAAATTTTCATACAATAATTTCATCACCAGATTCGCAGAATGATACATGGATTGGATTACACTACTGCGATCGCTACAGTCCGACTTTATTAACAGATTAACATCGGGTTGTTTACTTCAATGTGAAATACCAGGTCAATATAGTGAATTAACTGTCATCTCCGGGGAAAGATTAAAGATATTACGAGAATTTTGCTGGCTGATGGCTGAAAAATATAAACGGACTTCCTCAGTGCGTGACGTTTTTATTAACAATCTTAAAGGAAAACTAGGGGAAGAAGTTGTTAAAGAACGTTTAGCTGATTTGATTACAGAAGTCGATTATGAAACCCGATTCGGCGGTGATGGTAATGTTGATTTTACTTTAACTTCTGATTCAAAAATCGGCATTGAGGTCAAGTCCCGTCATGGTAGTATTAGTCAGGTTAGATGGTCAGTTACTTCTGAAGAAGTTGCCAAAAATACAGTTATAGTTTGCGTTTTAATTCAAGAGGATGTCAACGAAGCACAACCACATTATCACCTGTTTTTAGCTGGATTTCTGCCAACCAAAATGATTAAGTTAAAAACTGGTAAAATTTCTTTTGGCATCAACCAGTTATTATATGGAGGTGGTTTATTCTGCTATCTAGAACAGTTCAGAAAAACTCCTAATTTTCAATACTCACACTCATTACAATTTCCAGGTAATTCATGTAATTTTAATCAATTAAAATATATGAATCAAAATTCAAGTCAAGATTATATTAAACTAGGTGATGATTGTTTTCATATCGGTGAATACGAAGCAGCAATTACTCACTATCAAGAAGGATTACAAATAAAAGCTGATGGCGAAAGTTATTACAAATTAGGTTTAACTTACTATCAGTTAGGAGAATACGCCGCCGCAACTGCGAATTTTTCCCAAGCAATCCAGCTTAACTTTCATGATAGTAAGGTTTACCATAAAAGAGGTTTAGCACATTATCAACTAGGAAATTATCCAGAGGCAATTGAGGATTATACTCAAGCTATCAGGATTAATCCTTATATTGCCGTTGCTTATAAAAATCGTTCTGAAGCTCGTTCTCACATTGGAGACAATCAGGGAGCAATAGAGGATTACACTCAGGCAATTAAAATTAACCCTGATTATGCAGATGCCTATAAAAACCAAGGGATTGCACGTTATTTCATAGAATATCACCAGGGACTATCTCAGGCAATTAAAATTAACCCCCAAGATGCAGTTGCTTACAAAAATCGTGGTAACGCTCGTGCGGATTTAGAAGATTATTCAGGAGCAATTGCCGACTATACTGAGGCTATACAGATTAATCCTAATTATGTAGATGCTTATTATAACCGTGGTAATGCTCGCTATGATCTAGGAGATTACGAGGGAGCAATTGAGGATTATACTCAGACCATTAAGATTAATTGTAATTATGCTCACGCCTATTATAACCGTGGTAATGTTTATTCTCACCTAGGAAAAGAACAACTAGCAATTGATGATTTTTGCAAAGCAGTAGATATTTATAGGCGAGAAGGTAAACTAGAAGCTCTTAAAGATGCTCGTGCTAGAATTTCAGATTTAGAAATCGCTCAATCATTGGATATTTTGAATTTCTAAAGTTTTCAGGTCTCTACTTAGCATTTTGAAAGTAACCGTGAAAGCCATGAGGAATCACAGTGGGTAATCCCAATCTACAAACCGGTTCTGTATCTAGGCGATCGCCATCAAATATCCAAACTTCGCTACTATGAGAATTGCCATCATAAACCACTGTCAACACCCAAGCTTGCTGAGAGTTGTGTGCATCTTCCACAGGTAAAGATTCACACGGATAGCAATTTTCCGGTAAATTAGCCTCAGTGAAGGTTTGAGTGCGGTGATCAAAACGGCCGATAGTATTTAATATTTCTTGACTAATATCTGTATCTTCCCGGTGTGAGGACATATAGATATAACGTGAAAGTTTCCCTAAATTTGTCTTAGGGACATGAGGAAACTCACAACTGCGGTTTATTAGTTTCTGAACTGATGTCACCTTAGCTGTTTGGGGTTGCAGATGAATTCGCGTCAGGGTACTTTGAGCACTTGTGAGGGTTTTACCTGTAGCCACTTCCCCCAGATATTTATTTGTGTTAAAATCTTGATAGCGGGCGAAATCTACCACCACATCACCACTAACATCTACATAACCATTAGCAAAATGCCATTGATACCAAGGTTCGGTTTCTCCACGACTGACTAAAGATAAGGTTTCACGGTCAATTACTAAAATTTCCGTACCCAATTCTGGTTTCCACTGGAAAGACTGACTGTAGGTGCTGATACCAGCAACCACAGGAAAAATATTTAACCGTAGTGGTGGAATAAAAAATATTAGATATTGTCCAGCTAAAACAAAATCGTGGATTAATGGAATACCAGGAAGTTGGACTTCAGCTTTTTGAATAATTTTCGCAGTTAAGTCACTCTTATAAAGATTTAAGGTTCCACTGAGTCCCGGAATGACACCAAAGTTAAAAATTTCCCCCGTTTGGTGATCAACTTTGGGATGAGCAGAATAGGTTAGTCCCTGGTTCAGACCATTTAAATTATCCAAACCGCGTGTTTCTAAAGTTTGGAGGTCAAGGGAATGAGGATGACCACCTTCCCAAAGTGCTAGAAGTCTGTCAGGTAATGCTAGAACCGAAGTATTAGCAGTATTCTTAACTGGTTTGAGCCATTGATTCCAAATTGCACCGGGTGCCGTCATGCCATAATTACCGTAAAGCAGTTTACCCGCTGCGGTTTCTTCCTGATAGCCCGCAGTTTGCACATAACGATAAACTCCGCTAACACCAGCATCGGTAAAATGAACCGCCAAAATTGCGCCATCACCATCAAACCAGTGTCCCACATGAACACCACCACGTTCTAACCTTCCTGGTCCATTGCGGTAGAGTGTACCGCGTAGGCCTTCAGGGACTTGGCCGGAGAGAATGGGTAATGGAGTGAGGGGAAATTCTTTCCCCGGTTGAGCGATCGCCTGAGCCCATTTTTTATGCGTTAATGGTTGAATAGTTGTTGTCATCCTCACATACTATGGCATAACGTTAGTAGATTTAAATAATATCTAAATCTATTTATGAAATAAATTAATGACTTATAGGTGACACTTCGTAGCTACCGGTACAAGGGGGCGAGCTAACCGCCTACTTTAGCCAATTATATGGTATATCAATTTTACCAATTTACCGTGTCTGTTTTCCTCTCAGGATTGATCATCCTGACTTTGTAACTTTCTGGAGGTTTTTAAATGAAGTCTTATTTAGCAGCTGCTATTCAAATGAGTAGTGTACCCAACTTACACAAAAACTTAATAGAAGCAGAAGAACTAATTGATCTGGCTGTGCGTCGAGGTGCGGAATTAGTCGGGTTACCAGAAAACTTTTCTTTTATGGGAGAAGAGAAAGACAAACTCGCACAAGCAGACGAGATTTACCGTGAAACTACACAATTTCTCAGAAAAATGGCCCAGCGCTTCCAAGTTACCATCTTGGGCGGTAGCTTTCCCCTTCCTGTGGAAAATACTGGCAAGGTATATAACACTACTGTCCTGATAGACCCTAGCGGTGAAGAACTCTTACGTTACTATAAAGTACATTTATTTGATGTTAATGTCCCCGATGGTAATACCTATAGAGAATCTAGCACCGTTGTAGCTGGTCAGGAACTACCCTCAGTATATTTCTCGGAAAAACTCGGTAATATAGGACTTTCTGTTTGCTACGATGTCCGTTTTCCCGAATTGTACCGACATCTGTCGGATAAGGGAGCAGATGTGATGTTTGTACCTGCTGCTTTCACTGCTTTTACTGGCAAAGACCACTGGCAAGTATTATTACAAGCAAGAGCAATTGAAAATACCGCTTACGTGATTGCACCCGCTCAAACTGGCAATAACTACGGCCGTCGCCACACCCACGGACACGCTGTGATTATCGACCCTTGGGGAGTAATTTTGGCTGATGCTGGTGAACAACCGGGAATTGCGATCGCGGAAATTAAGCCGTCTCGCTTGGAACAAGTCCGCCGTCAAATGCCTTCCCTAGAACACCGGATATTTAGTTAAATGAATGTAATTTGGGTTGTTGATGGATTTTCCACCTGCAACCCAACTTTATAGTTGACTTGACCGAGATATCACCGCCTAATGTTCGCTATTAAGCAGCACTTGACTGTTACTGTTGAGTTTAAGAAAACTATCAAAGGCATACCAAGCCAACACATACCAAGGAATAATTTCCAGTTCTAAACCTTTAACCATAACTTGTCTAATAGCCAGAATACTCAGTCCGAGGGGAAACAGAACGCGCAAATCAACCTCGCCACCAGTGGCGCGCTCAAACCGGTTATTTAAGTTAATAATTGTGCTTTTCATATCTTCTGCTGCTTCCGAGTTCCCCTCGGTAACATCAGCAAAAGTTACTCCTAAATCTAGTAGTGTAGTTAGCACATTTTCTAAAGCCGCATTTTTGCCATCATGGTTGATGATTATACTACCTGAATTAATATTAGTCCTGACCTGAGTCACATGAGGCTGTGTCTGGAGCACATTAGCAATACGTTGCATTTCTCGAGGATGACGATGAACAGGAGAAATTCTCAACCGTAGTCTTCCGTGAGTTTCACTAATGATTTTAGTGGATATAGGTTGATGTGTGGTTTTGAAACTTGCCTGTTGCAAAATTTTGATAATCTTGGTAAAATTATTATAACTATTTGTCAACACACAGTGGCCCTCCTGAATTATATTTCTGCTTGTAGTCAGGACTTTAATCCTCTCATCACCAACGCAAGAAAAGTCTGATAGCCAATTCCTGCGTTGCTCCTATTGATTTTGAGGACTGAAGTCCTCCGTAAGACAAACTACGCGTGGAGAAAGAACTTTTACTTGCTGATTTATACGCCATGTTCTGCTGTGTTCTCAGCAGATGCTTCAAATACGGGTGTTTCTCTCTCCTCGGCAATTTCAGCCTTAGCCTCGGCTATAATGTCTTCCCAGGTTTCGCCCATTTCTGCAAATGCTCCGCGGCTTTTTTCGTAGGCGACAATTCCACCTTTGACTAGTGACTTGAGTATGGGTTTACCAATTCCTGCTACAACGGGAATGAGGACAGGTGCCAAGAGTACCGCCCCTATACCGGCTATAATTCCAGGAGTGCCAGCCTCTTCAACAAAGTTAATAATTTTAGGTGCCATAATTTAGTTAACTCTCGTAGATGATAGGTAAGCCTTTTAGCTTAATCTGGGTGGGATTGGGATCTCATCTTGCTGATGGTAGAGTTTGATTTGTTGCAGGTTTGGGGAGAAGACGTAAAGTATTGTTAATGAGGATATTAAGAAGATTTACTTAATTGAAGTATAACCCTTAGCCACAATATCCCATCTCTGCCTTGAGGGATATCTTAGATGTGGTAGAAAATATCACTTTTTGGGGATATGAAATCCAGATTCATCTCTAGTTGATGATTTCCTCAGCCCTACCCGCTGGATTAATTAACATTTTTTGGTATTTATCCTCAGTAATAATATTGAGGTAATTCTCAATGCGGTCAATAAACAACACCCCATCGAGATGATCATACTCATGTTGAAAAATCCGCGCCACAAAATCAGTTAATTCTTGCTTTTGTAACTGGCCATTGCGGTCAGTATATGATACTTCAATTGCTTGGTATCGTGGTACTAACCCTCGAAGACCAGGAACACTTAAACAACCTTCCCAACCTGGAATCATTTCGGAAGAGTGAGCAATTATTCTGGGATTAATCATGGCGGTAGGCTGCATAAACGGAGCGTGGGGATACCTGAGATTAGGGCGGGAAGCTACTATAAATAAACGATAGGATGCGGATACTTGAGGCGCTGCAATTCCCACACCATTAGCCTGGGTAACTGTGACAGTCAAGTCGTCAATGAGGTTTTGAATACTTTCATCTTGAGTATTTTCAACCCAAGTGGCTTCTTGGCGGAGTATGGGATCCCCTAGTTGAAGAATTTGTATTAGTTCAGACATAAGCAAGAATTTAACCTTGTCTTCTAGCTGGTAAAGGTGCTGGACTAACTTCTAGTGATATCAGCTGTCCATTGCGTTCTACCTGTATTTCTAAAGGAATACCAATTCGGCTATTTTGTACCAGATTCTGTACTTCTTCAATTTTAGTCACAGGTTGGTTATTAATGCTTTGAATCAAATCACCAGATTTTAGTCCCGCCACAGATGCCGGCGATCGCGGTACAATTTCAACTAATAAAACACCCTGATCTGCTCTCAAATTCAGGCCATTGCGTGGGTCTCGATTGATGCTGGCTTTAATATCCGGTGTCAAAGTCAGCATTTGAATACCTAAATAAGGATGATCCACCCTACCTTTAGCGATTAATTCCTGAGAAATTCTCTCTACTGTGTTAATGGGAATAGCAAACCCTAACCCTTGAGCACCGCGAATAATTGCCGTATTCATACCAATTACCTCCCCGCGGGAATTGAGTAATGGACCCCCAGAGTTACCCGGGTTAATAGCTGCATCAGTTTGGATATAGTCAACCCGCTTATCGCTGGCTCCAATATCACTACTAGAACGCCCGATAGCGCTAAGTATACCAGAGGTAACAGTATTATTTAACCCTAAAGGATTACCAATAGCAATCACCGCTTCTCCTGGTTTTAAGGTATCAGAGTTACCTAGAGGTAAGACTGGCAGATTATTAGCCTCAATTTTGATCACCGCCACATCTGTAACCGGATCTTCCCCGAGCACCTTCCCATCAAACGTCCTACCATCCTTGAGGGTGACAGTTACAGAATCAGCTCCATCTACAACATGGGAATTAGTGAGAATTTTACCAGAGGAATTAATAATAAATCCAGAGCCGCTACCCCGCTCTACTCGTTGTTGTGAATTGGCAAACCGGCGTAAAAATGGATCCCTGGGTACACCACGAGACTGTACTATTCTAGAGGCATCAATCCGCACTACGCCATCTCCCACTTTTTGTACAACTGCGACAACGAAGTTAGGATTGTCACCCGATGAGGAGGTAATTACCGGGTTAGTCACAGCCGGACTGCGATCATTTATGTTTTGGGTCTCAACCTGAGACAGAGGATCATTTCTTTGACCATCAAGGGTTTTAGTGGGTGGAAAAGAGCAGCCACCCAGTGACACTACTGCTACCCCACTGATTAGGATTAACTGAAGCATACAGCTTGATTCTCTCCTGTAGGCACCAACCCAGGTATCAATAATAGCTTGAACTTTCATCTTCATTGTCTTTGTTTCTCCGTTTTAGTCAGTGGGTGGTAGGATATTGCCTACTGGGTATGTCCTGTGAATGATGGCGAATCAAAAGCTCATTTGCCGTCTAGAACTGATCAATACTAAATTAGTGCTTTCTGACCATTAGTAGCAAAGGTGGTAAATAATGGCGATTCCCATTGACAGTCTCTGGAGTCAGGTATTACAGCGCTTACAGCTAGAATTATCCCGTCCTACCTTTGAAACTTGGATAAAAACTGCTCACGCGGAGGGATTAGAAAATAACTGCTTGGTAATCATTACTCCTAATCCCTTTGCTCGTAATTGGTTACAAAAATATTACATCAACACCATTGCTAATGTAGTCGAAGATATTTTGGGTCATCAGGTGGATATATACATTACGGAGGCTCAGGGTAATGAAGTCACTGACGGGGGACAAGCAAAATTTACTCGGGAATTACTGACTCAAAGCCAGAGTTCTGAAAATGTTCCGCCAAAAATGCAACCCACTACAGACTTAAATTCTAAATATGTATTTTCCCGATTTGTGGTTGGTGCTAATAATCGCATGGCTCACGCTGCTGCTTTGGCTGTGGCGGAATCCCCAGGAAAAGAGTTTAACCCCTTATTTCTATGCGGTGGTGTGGGGTTGGGTAAAACTCACCTGATGCAGGCTATTGGTCATTATCGCTCTCGCATTTCTCCAGGTTCTAAAATCTTTTATGTTTCCACAGAGCAATTTACTAACGACTTAATTACAGCTATCCGTAATGATAGTATGCAGAGTTTCCGGGAACATTATCGGGCTGCCGATGTGTTGTTAGTGGATGATATTCAGTTTCTTGAGGGTAAGGAGTATACCCAAGAAGAATTTTTTCATACTTTCAATACTTTACATGAGACGGGGAAGCAAGTTGTGATTGCTTCCGACCGCCCTCCTCATCAAATCCCTCAGCTACAAGAGCGTCTGTGTTCCAGGTTTTCTATGGGTTTAATTGCTGATGTACAAACTCCAGATTTAGAAACTAGGATGGCCATTCTCCAGAAAAAGGCTGAATACGAAAATATTCCCCTTTCCAGGGATGTCATTGAGTATATCGCCTCCCATTATACTTCTAATATTCGTGAGTTGGAAGGCGCTTTAATTCGGGCCCTGGCTTATATTTCTATTTCTGGTTTACCTATGACTGTGCAGAATATCACACCAGTTTTAGAACGACAAAGGGAGAACCTCGCAGCTACCCCAGAGGGCATATTATCAGTGATTGCTGATACTTTTGGTATATCCATTGAAGACCTGAAAAGTAACTCCCGGCGACGAGAAATTAGTTGGGCGCGTCAAATCGGGATGTATCTGATGCGCCAACACACTGGTCTGAGTTTACCGAGAATTGGTGAAGAATTTGGTGGTAAAGACCATACAACGGTAATTTATAGTTGTGATAAAATTGCCCAAATGCGAGAAAGCGATCGCACCCTAGCAGCAACCTTAGGTCAATTGAGCGATCGCATCAACATGAATAGCAGAAAACAGCAAAAATAAAGCCCGGAGTCATCAGCAGTTAACTCTTAGCCAAAATCCTCTGTCCGGCAAAAAATTGTTTTCCACAACCATTACTGCCATAATTGTTCAGCCGCTCACAAAAAATATTAATGAAACTATAAGAACTGATTAAAATTAAATTGATTTGCGCAAAAACTTCAGTCAGGTATAATTACCCTGTGGAAAACCCTCCTGGTTTTTCCACAAGTTTTCCACAGATACTAACCTACCAAACCATTATTTCAAATAGCCTCTAAGAGGAGTTTGGAAAGTCATGATTAGTGTATCGAATATTATTTGACCCCTCCCTAACCCTCCCCTTGTAAGGGGAGGGGACTGGATTTGATTGTTTTTTGTGTGTTCCGGTGTTCCGGTGTTCCGGTGTTCCGGTGTTCCCTAAGATAAAAATTACCTGTTGAAAACTTATCAAACATCCTCTAAGGGAGTTTTCCACAATTTCCACAATTCATATCAATATTTATGATTTGATGATAAAAATAAACAACCCACAAACACAATCAATCGCGTCTCTATCTACTTCCACCCAGAGCAACCCAGATTGACAGATGCTCTGATTTCCCACTTACGGAATATTTTTATGAAATTAGTTTGCACCCAAAGCGATCTTAGTACCAACCTCTCACTTGTCAGCCGTGCAGTACCCTCACGCCCAACTCATCCAGTATTAGCCAATATCTTACTCCAAGCAGATGCTCAAACTAACCAAGTCAGTTTAACCGCCTTTGACCTGAGTTTGGGTATCCGTACCAGTTTTAATGCTGAGGTATTGGAAGGAGGAGCCATAGCCCTACCAGCTAAACTACTTGTAGACATCACCTCACGCCTTCCAGAAGGAGAATTGACCCTAGATGATCAATCAGCCGTAGAATCGGAAACAGCTACCGGAGAAGGTTTAAGTGTCACCCTCACCCCCAAAAGTGGACATTTTCAAGTCCGAGCCATGGGGGCTGAAGAATTCCCCGAACTACCAATTATTGACAACGCTGAACCCATTCAAATTACCACCGCTTCCTTAATTGAAGGATTAAGAGGCTCATTATTTGCTACCAGTAGCGATGAAACTAAGCAAGTATTGACAGGAGTCCATTTAACAGTTAAAGAAGATAGCCTAGAATTTGCTGCTACCGATGGACATCGCCTAGCAGTGGTGGAAACTACTAACGAGCGTCCCCTAGGAGATAATCATCAGCTAGAGGTGACAGTTCCAGCCAGAGCCTTACGGGAACTACAACGCATGTTAGCTCATAATTCTGTGTCCGATGATGCGATCGCCCTATACTTAGATCAAGGTCAGGTTGTATTTGCTTGGCAAAATCAACGCTTAACCAGCCGCACCCTAGATGGCCAATATCCCGCATATCGTCAACTAATTCCCCGCCAATTTGAGCGTCAATTGACCATCGAGCGTAAACAATTAGTTAGCACTTTAGAGCGCATTGCCGTACTCGCCGACCAAAAGAATAATATTGTCAAGGTTAGCATTAACAGCGCTGCCCAGGAAATTACCTTATCCTGCGAAGCCCAAGATGTGGGTAGCGGTAGAGAGTCAATACCCGCACAAATATCCGGGGAAGATTTAGAAATTGCTTTTAACATTAGATACTTAATGGAAGGGTTAAAAGAATTACCATCTTCAGAAATTCAAGTACACCTCAATCAAGCTCTCACCCCAGTAATTTTTACACCCCTAGGAGGTTTAAAAATGACATACCTAGCCATGCCCGTACAACTGAGAAATTAGGTGCAATAAAAACTAGTTTTTGATCAATTCTGGTCTCAAATCTAAATAATTATCAAGTCAAAAGTAGAGATTTTTACCTGATTTTCTCTCTACTTTTGCTTGATGAGTAAAATTACACCTTCACCTTATCAGTAAAGCGAATTTTGAGATAGTCGTCTTCCATCTTCGCCCCTCCTGGCTGTAAAGCTGCCAAGGCTTGGGGCAATACCAAATTACGTCTGTGATTACCGATAGTAATATTTAATTCATCTCCAGTTTTACTGAGTTGAATTTGGCTTTTAGGGATACCAGGTAAATAAAGTTCCAAACTATATTGGTTTTGCTCCTGCACAACCTTAATAGTTGTTTCTTTGTAATATACCTGAGTGGGGTCTTCATCCTTGTAGAGAGTTTCTTTCAACCGTTCTAAAGCTGCTAGTCCGCACATCTCCTCAGAAAATAGCGGCACCTCTTTAACAGGTAGAGGTAGAAAATTATCATGTATTTCCCGGCGATATTCCTCCTGGTTTTCTTTCCAACGTTGGAAAAAGGGATCTTGCACTTCCTGGGGAATAATGCGATTAGCTATGACTAAATCTGTAGCCACATTATATAAACTCAGATAAGCATGGGCGCGCAGAGATTCTTTAATCACCATCTTTTCGGGATTAGTTACCAGGCGCACGGAGGTTTGAGTATTATCAGTTAAGACTTTTTCCAGGGCTTCAATTTGCTCATAAAATTCATAAGGTGCATCCATCACCTCTTTATCTGGGAGAGAAAAACCCGCAATGGGTCTAAACAAAGGTTCCACCAGAGGTCGCAGCGCCACGGAGATATTTTGAAATGGCTTGTAAAACCGGCGCATATACCAGCCGCCGACTTCAGGTAAACTCAGCAGACGTAATGCGGTACCAGTGGGGGCTGAGTCGATAATCAAAACATCAAAGTCCCCTTCGTCGTAGTGGCGTTTCATCCTGACTAAGCCAAAAATCTCATCCATACCCGGTAAGATGGCTAATTCTTCGGCTTGAACCCCTTCTAAACCCCTAGCTTGTAACACTTGGGTGATGTAACGCTTCACCGCACCCCAATTTCCTTCTAGTTCTTGCAGCGCGTCGAGTTCCGCACCCCACAAATTCGAGCGAATTTCTCGCGGTGCGTGTCCCATTTCTAAATCGAAACTATCTGCTAGGGAGTGGGCGGGGTCTGTACTCAAAACTAGTGTGCGATAGCCTAGTTCTGCACAACGGAGTCCAGTGGCCGCAGCAACGGAGGTTTTACCTACGCCGCCTTTGCCTGTCATCAAAATTACGCGCATGGATGATTACGTCCTGTTCAGGATTTTTACATTTATTTACATTATCAACTGTTTCGAGAAAATAAATGCTTTCATCGGCTTTGTTTCCCTAACCTTTGACGGCAGGAGATAGGTAAAAATGCTGTTTAATTACATCTATGGGTGAACAGTGCCAATAATCAATGTGGGAAATAATCAGGTTAGCAGAGTTTAGTGTTAATTCACTCCAGCCGGAGATGGAAATTCGCGGTTTCCACGGCACTGGTGTATTCCAGCTGAGTGTCCACTCCGTTTTTATGGTGTCTCCTAAAGGTTGAATCTTGTGTACTTCCATATGGGGATTAATAAACCATTTCTGGATGAATTTAATCATCTGCTCATAGCGTTTAACTCCCCGAAATTTAGTTAATGGATCTTGAAAATAAACGTTTTCGGCGTAAATGCTATATGTCTGATTCTGGGGAAATCTTTGATAGTCTTGTTTGAGAATTTCAATTATATCCATGAACTTGTTCAGCTCTATGAAGGCTTTTCTATTCAGGTTTAATCTCAACTTCGTTCCAGAGGCGTTGTAATTGACTCTGCCAAGCTGTTAAAACTTGTTCTCTGTCTTGGGCTGTTTGGTTATTGTCACCTAGTAATCCTTCTGCATAAAAACGTTCTAGGTTTTGCATTGTCCCTTGCAGTGATTGTCCTTGCTGCTTCGCTGTCTGGATGATTTGCCGAATGCGGGTTTCAATCAGACGATTAAAGACGTTATCTAAACCAGCTTGATATAAAGATACTATTCGGCTGATGGCACTGGCAAAATCTTCACTGACTAAAGTTTGACTGTTATGTTGATATACTGCCCAAATTACACTATCAAACAAAGCATAACGTACTTCTTGGGTATCATCAAAGTTCGCTTCTAAAAATTGCGCTAAAAATGGTTGGGCTTGTGTTAGTGGAACAATAGGCAGTAAAATTCTTAACCCCGTATTATCTTCAGATAGTAGCACCAACAGCCGAAAACTAGGGCTTTCCACCTGCCACGATCCAGGTGCGATCGCTTTAATTTCCTTGCTGCTAAATAATTTTGTCAGCGTCCCTACAATTTCTTCTGGTGTCATAGTCTGTTTTAAGTCTCTAGTCTCTAGCTTAAGGCTTTGTGAGTATTCACTTGGCTTTTGTGTGGGAACTACTAGCAATATAGTAAATTTGACATACTCACCGACCCTGAAGGTCGGTGATTCTTGACAGTTCACAGTAACTCGCTGCCGAAACAGTCTTACAGTCACTCCCTGTCCGTTTTAGGTCGTGCCGATGCCCCATGCCGACCATTTCTATGTTCTTAGCAGCATTCTCATCTCTGTCTGCAAGAGTGTTGCAATTCAAGCACAACACTGAGCGAACAGACAAATCAATCTTGCCCCAACGATACCCACAACAAGAGCAAATCTGGCTAGTAGGTTCCCATCTGTCAATTACTCTGAAATCCCTTTTAAGTTTCTCAGATTTAGCCTCACAAAAAATTCTGAATTGCTGCCACACTTTCAAACTAATCGCCCTAGATAGTCTACGGTTTTTGAGCATTCCTGAGACATTCAAATCTTCCAAAACAATTACTTGGTTATCGTTAACTATTTTGGTTCTTGCGTAGATTTTATGGTAATCGAGGATTGATAACAACAAAACCCTTACGGGTTAAGGGTTATAAACAATTATGCCCAATATTTTCAATGAAATGCCGACACAATAAGGCTTTCAATGATTTTGAACTGGGTTCTCCATAAAAAGTACCGAAGAACCAGCTAGGTTCAGATGGTAGGTCTCTTGACCAAATTGGTTTGATATTCCCAATTTTGGCTATGTAGACTACTCCATCTTTTATAGAAAACCCAGCTTTAGTAAACTCTGCTGATTGTGAGTTGGTTTTCTTTTTAAATCTAGGAACCCCAACCTTTTTACCTTTTCTCTTACCTTTAAGGGAATTGAAAAAGTTTTTGTAAGCAACATCTAAATGCCTAAGAGACTGTTGTAATGGCACTGAAGAAACATCAGATAGCCATTTTCTCTCTTGAGTCTTTTTAGCTTGGGTCAGCATTGCCGAGAGTTTATTGTATCCAGGCAGCTTTTCAGATTGTTTGCAGAACGCTAAAGCATCATTCCAAACAACCCTAACACAACCATACAACCGAGCTAAACTCTGTTGCTGTTGGTTTGTTGGGTAAAATCTGTACTGATATCTAGCTTTCATGCTTTGTGCTAAAATTTGTCTGTAATAATATATTTTACATTGTTAATGCTTTAAAAAGTGTGTCTAGCCGTAGATACGGTCAAGCTGGATTCCCTAAACCCTATGGGAAGCAAGCTCTATGGAGTCCTATTAAAAGGCAAAAGGGTAAATGTCCAGAATGTGGGCATTACTTTAGGGACGGTGATGTAATGGAAGTTGACCACATCTTACCCATATCCAAAGGTGGAAAAGATGAATATAAAAACCTACAACTATTACACAGACATTGCCACGATAGAAAGACAGCCAGTGATGGAAGTCTTACAGGTTTTCATGACAAGAACCATATCACTGAGGAGCCGTATGAGGTGAAACTCTCAAGTACGGTTTTGAAGACGAGTCGGTCAGGTGACTGACCGGCTTAGTTTAATTTATCGGAATACTTAATCGTGGCAGAAGAAAAAGCGTATTGGCTAGCTTGGGCGCAAATTTCCGGGGTGGGTCCAGTGTTAATGCAACGGCTAAACCAGCATTTTGGCAACCTCTCTACAGCTTGGAATGCTAGCAAAGCCCAGTTAGCAGAAGTGGAAGGTTTTGGTTCTCAGACCTTAGAAAAGGTAGTTGCACAGCGATCGCCTGTGCGTCCAGAAGAACTACTAACCAAACATCACCAAGAAAACCCCCATTTCTGGACACCAGTGGATCCAGATTATCCCCGTTTATTACTGGAAACTCCTACCCCACCGCCAGTTTTGTATTATCGGGGTCAAGTGGATCTGCGGGAAAATCTGGGACAAACACCCATGGTGGGAATTGTGGGGACACGGCGACCTTCAGACTATGGTATTCGTTGGACTCGCCAAATTAGCGCAGCCTTGGCTAAAAATGGCTTTACAGTCGTATCTGGGATGGCGGAGGGAATTGATACAGAAAGCCATCTAGCCGCGATGCAAGCAGGGGGTAGAACCATAGCAGTTTTAGGAACCGGCGTAGATGTCATTTATCCCCCTAAAAATCGCGATTTGTATAAACAGATTTTGAGTCAAGGGTTAGTAGTGAGTGAATATTCCGCCAAAACCCCACCAGACCGCACTCACTTTCCCCGCCGTAATCGGATTATTGCGGGTTTAAGCCGTGCTGTTTTGGTCATGGAAGCGCCTGCTAAGTCTGGGGCTTTAATTACGGCTCGTTATGCTAATGAATTTGGCAGAGATGTCTATGCATTACCGGGAAGAATCGATGATTATCCATCGCAAGGGTGTTTAAAATTACTCAGTCAAGGTGCTTGTTTGGTTCTTAGGGAACTAGACGAACTGTTAAAAATGCTCGGAGCTATCCCCAAACTGGATACAATCGACACTATACCCATCCCGGAACAGGTTCGAGAAAAGGTAAAATTACCGAGGTTACCGCCAGAAATGCAAGCAGTAATGGATGCTATTGACTCTGATATTTTAACCTTTGATTTAATTGTGCAAAAAACAGGGATGAATACAGGCTTAGTTTCCAGCACATTATTACAGTTAGAACTTATGGGGTTAGTTTACCAACTCCCTGGAATGCGTTATCAAAAGACCTAAATTTTACCCACTGCATGTATGAGGTTTTCGTAATTTCCCACTATTCATCCCTACCTTGCTTCGCTGAAGGTAGGGACTTTCGTGTTAGCGTTAAATTGTTGGTAAGCAGCGCTAGAAATAGAGCTAATTAGTTTTTCGGCTTCCGGGTCATTATGGGGGCGTTGTACCATCACAGCCGCAATGTAGCGTTTACCTGTGGGGATATCAATTAAACCCACATCACCCAACATGGTGCCAATATCACCTGTTTTGTGGTGTATTCTTGCCCCTGGGCTTAAACCAGAAGGTAGCAGATGATTCCGCTCTGTACGACGCATAATATCAAGGATAAGGTCGCGCGATCGCATACTGACTAAATTCCCCTGATTGACCATAGCCAATAAATTCGCCAAATCCCTGGGGCTAGTGGTATTGGTTCCTGATAAATCGGGGAGAGGATTACGAATAGCTGTAGCGGAGAGTCCCCAAATTTGAAACCGCTGATTCAGGGCTTCCATACCTCCTAATCGAGCAATCAGCATATTAGTAGCGGTGTTATCGCTGCTTGTACTCATGCGAGTAGCGATTTCCATGGCGCTATACTGAGTCCCCACTTTTTCATATTGCAGATTTCCCGAACCACCGGCTATCATATCTTTTTCCATGGTTAGCATTTCATCCAGGCGGACTTTACCGGCATCCACATCTTGGAAAAAGGCGATGAGAAGTGGTACTTTAATAGTACTAGCCGAGGAGAAACTGCTCGCCCCATTCACATCCACATAGCCACCAGTCTCTAAATCCAGCAAGAACACCCCGGGTTTGAGATTGGGGTTAGCAATCGCCAAATTTTGGATAGCATTTTTCAATGGGGTAATTTCCTGGGTTAAATATAAACCAGAAGTATTATGTATAACTTGCGGCTGATTCTGCCCCAAATGAGGAGATTGTGTCCCCGAATGACTGGGCATACGCGTAGCAGGGTCTAACACTGACAACACCGTACCCATGATCGCACCGACACCCACTCCCACAATCAACAACCGTAAAGCATATAACATGGTTCTAGCCATGGGCTTTAACCGTGTTTTCCGCGATACTCGTCTGCCCATTTTCGGCATTGCTTGCTTGTCTACCCGGACGGTCTTTAATTGTGCTTTACCCCTCCTCATATGGGGCATGGGTTTTACGCCTGTAGGCATGACTAACACCGGTTTGGAGCGAGACATCATATTATAATTCAGCCCCGTCACGGCTACTTCTTTCTTGGGAGAACGCTGCTGATTAATGACTTTTACTTTTTTCTTTGCCACCTTTTGGCCGTTACTCTGACGCGGGCGAAGGTGGGTCGGTTGACCCCGCGAAAAGTTTCTTAGTTTGTCACTTGACTCTGACACTGTTACTCCTTGTGACCCACTCGAATGTTTTCGGTGCAAACTCCGCTCTAGCTTGCGTGGCGTAGCCATACCAAAACTCACCAGTAGCCTTTGTATGTTTAGTGTAAGCTATTTTAAATGTTTCAGGGGGATAATTTCGTAGATTTTCTCGGGTTCAATCATAAGTTTTACTCATGGTTCTTGTTTTTAATCACCCATTCTATTTGTCGCAGAATCCCTCTGAGCAGGGCTACCTCCTTGGTTTGTAGGTGCGCGCGATTATACAATTGGCGGAATTTAGCCATGCGACTAGCGGCTGTATGGGGATACAAGTAACCAATATCTAGTAGTAGAGATTCTAACTGCTGATAGTAGTTTTCTAATAGATCCAAAGATGCCAGTTCCAGACTGGGAGGAGGCGTTGTCGCTGGTGCTGTTTGTCCTAGTTCATAACAGCAAATACCCACAGCTGAGGCTAAATTCAGGGATGAATAATTGTCACTGGTGGGAATGCGAACAAACCTCTGAGCATAATTGAGTTCTTCATTACTTAAACCCCGGTCTTCTCTACCAAAAATCAGGGCGGCGGGTTCCTGTGGTGACTCTAATAACCAGGGTAGGGCGCTGCGGGGATTTTCTAAGGGTGTGTCCCAATCACGTACCCGCGCTGTGGTGGCGATCGCCCGGACACATCCGTGCAATGCTGCTGATAATGTGGGTACTAATACCGCAGATTCTAAAATATCCTTGGCATGAACTGCCATTTTCATGGCTTCCGGTGACTGTGGTTCGCATTGGGGATTGACTAAGACTAGGTTATGTAAACCAAAATTTTTCATTACTCTGGCGATTGACCCTAGGTTCAACGGTCCTGCTGGTTCCACCAACACAATTCTTAAGTCAGCCAATGCCATTTTTGCCTCCCATCATCCCTGTGATTTGTACTTAACTTTGTGCATTTTACCGATAGCTTGCATAGCGTAACCATCAAGCTATACAATTCTAGTTAAATAGTTACTTCGCTGTATGCACTCTATGATGTTGACATAATGGTAATAATGTCTATATCTGGGTATAATTTAAGTTGCAGTTTAGTCCCCCGTTGCTAACATCGGATAAGGTAGTTAGCGCATAACAGAGGCCAAGATCAGGTGTTGAAGACGCTATTAGTGATGACCGTTGGTTTATTACCATCCCTGTTTTCCCTGTGGGTAATTCGTAGAACCCATTCTCACCCACGCCGACAGACCAGACAAGTAGCTACTCACTCACAAACACCCATCCCGGAGAGGATCACACCCTTTGAAAGCGATGGCGCTAGGTCACCCCTGCTACGCGATCGCTATTATTTGGAAGGTGTGGGTTATCTCATCGGTGATATTAGTTGTAAATTTAATGCTCGCTCTGGGTATATGCGTTGTGCTGTTAACCCCATTGGTCCTTGTGGGGGTTGTCGTCATTATGAACAACGAGAATTAGCAACTACGGAAAACCTCTTATAAGTGCTTTTCTGTTAGCTCACAAAGGTGGGAATGACCCACCTTACATTTAAGCCTGGAAACCGGCAAAAAAGTCAAGGGTTTCCTGCAAAGCCTTGATAAAAATATCAATTTCTTCGCGGGTGTTATAGAAAGACAAACTTACCCGTGCGGTTCCTGGTAAACCTAAGTAACGGTGTAAGGGTTGAGTGCAATGGTGTCCAGAACGAATCGCTACCCCTTCTTGATCTAATAATGTAGATAAGTCGTTAGGGTGGACATCTGCGACTGTGAATGCAGCTAAAGCAGCTCTACCTTCTCCTTGGGCGTTAGGTTTCGGCCCATAAACTTGAATTTGGGGTATTTGGGCTAATTTTTGGAATAAATAAGCGGTGAGTTCAGCTTCGTAGGCGTGGATTCTATCCATGCCAATATTACTAAGATAATCTACCGCAGCCCCTAGGGCGATCGCCTCAGCAATAGCGGGGGTACCGGCCTCAAATTTATGTGGTAATTCTGCGTAGGTAGAATGGTCTAAATACACATCAGCAATCATCTCACCTCCACCGAAAAATGGTGGCATAGATTCTAACACTGCCAACTTACCATACAAAAACCCAATACCAGTGGGGGCGCACATTTTGTGACCAGATGCTACCAACCAATCACAGTTTATTGCCTGCACATCTACGGGCATATGAGGTAAACTTTGACAAGCATCAACCAAGAATTTAGCACCGTATCTGTGAGCGATAGTGGCAATTTCTGCTACTGGGTTAATGCAACCCAAAGTATTAGAAACATGACTTACTGCTACCAGTTTTGTTTTCTGGGAAATCAGCTGTTTAAACTGTTCTAAATCAAAACTACCTGCGGGTGTCAATTCGACAAACTTTAACACTGCACCCGTTTTTTGTGCTACCAATTGCCAAGGAACAATATTACTGTGGTGTTCCATCACCGACAGAATAATCTCATCTCCTGGTTGCAAATTGTTCATACCCCAGCTGTAAGCTACCAAATTAATGGCTTCACTGGCGTTGCGGGTGTAGATGATTTCCTGACGTGACCCAGCATTAATAAATTTAGCGACTTTATCTCGTGCTCCTTCATAAGCATCAGTAGCCTTAGCGCTGAGGGTATGAGCGCCGCGATGCACATTAGCGTTATATTGTTCGTAATAATCCCGTAGAATATTTAAAACGAACACAGGTTTTTGAGAGGTAGCAGCATTATCCAGATAAACCAAAGGTTTACCGTTAACTTCCTGATGTAGCAGGGGGAAGTCAGGGCGAACTTTGTCAGCTAGGGTTTTGGTAGGGGTGAAAGTCATGGGTAATTAGTCATTAGTGGTGATAAATAGTCATTCATGACCATTTACCGTGTTTAATAGGATATTTTGCAGAGACTTGACGGGTATTTGGTTGATAATTTCCGCCGCAAAAGCGTTAATCAACAACTTACGCCCATCGCTTTCATTAATTCCGCGACTTTGGAGATAAAAGATCTCGTCGTCTTCCAATTGACTAACCGTAGCACCATGAGCGCATTTAACGTTATCGGCGGTAATTTCCAATTGGGGCTTAGTATCCACTCTCGCCTTTGGTGATAACAGTAAATTGCGATTTAATTGTCCTGCATCTGTCAACTGGGCTGGTTTGGGGACAAAAACTTTACCGTTGAACACCGCATGAGCGCGATCGCCTACAATACACTTATGTAATTGTCTGCTTGTACCATGGGGATGATTAAGTGCGATCACACTGTGAGTATCAGCCAACTGCTTGTGAGAAATCATCGTCAAACCATTGAGAGTAGTTTCAGTTTGCTCACCAGTTTGGAACACTTCCAAATTGTGGCGAGATAACCGACCCCCAAAAGTCAAAGCATGACAAGTATATCGACTATCACGAGCCTGAGTGACAGTCGTCTTCCCAATATGAAAAGCTTCTACACCTTCGCGCGCTAACCGAGTATGATTCACCTGAGCATTGTTACCCAGCCAAATTTCCGTTACCGCATTAGTCAGGTAAACCGGCTTGTTCTTAGTGTTTTCCGTATCCCCCAACCCAGCAAAAGTAAAATCTTCCACCAAAGTTACACTACTACTCGACTCCGCCACTACCAAACAACGAGGCTGGTAAATGCTCGGTTGCTTATCAGCAGTATTGAGAAACAACATATGAATAGGCGTGTCAACGGTGACATTTTTCCCCACCCACAACACCGCCGCATCAGAAATTCCAGCAGTATTAAGAGCCGTAAACACCTCTTGTGAACCCTCAGCTTGTGCTAAATAGGGTTTAACACCCTCCTGCTGAGACTGGGACAAACCCGCCAAATTACCGACCACAACCCCAGATGGTAAATCTGCGACTGCGGATAAATGGGGCGCATAAACACCATTGACAAATACCAAACGACTGTTAACAGCTTCTGGTAAAGTTAAAGCCGAGATATCAGCTGATTTTAATTGTGTATCTACATGAAACTGTACTTGGCGTAAAGCTGACAAATCAGTAAAACGCCATTCCTCATTGCGGGTGGTGGGGATAGTAGCACGACGTACCCCATGAGCAGCACCTTGGCGTAATTCCTCTAACCAGTCCTGGGTTTTAGGAGAAATTACTTGATTTAATAACCCAGTCAGAAAATCATCCCTATCCCGCAGACCATGAGAGTTAGAAACGGGAATAGACTCAACTTGAATAGTCATTACACACCCACCTCAGCAGCTTCTAACACCCAGTCATAACCGCGAGTTTCCAATTCTAGAGCCAAATCCTTACCACCACTGGTGAGGATGCGACCCCGAGCCATAACATGGACAAAATCCGGCACAATATAATTAAGTAAGCGTTGATAGTGAGTAATCATAATGGTGGCATTTTCTGGACTAGTTAACTGATTCACGCCATTAGCCACAATTTTGAGAGCATCAATATCCAAACCCGAATCAGTCTCATCCAGAATACTCAACTTTGGTTCCAGCAGGGCCATTTGCAGAATTTCATTGCGCTTCTTCTCCCCACCAGAAAAGCCTTCATTGAGACTGCGATTCAAAAAAGCCGGATTCATTTTCACTACATCCAACTTTTCTGAAATCAAATCATCAAAATCAAAAGCATCCAATTCTTCCAAACCCTGAGCCTTGCGGCGAGAATTGTAAGCTACCCGTAAGAAATCCAAATTACTCACACCTGGAATTTCCAAAGGATATTGAAAGGCCAAAAATACACCTGCTCTAGCGCGTTCCTCTGGTTCCATTTCCAGCAAGTTCTCACCCTGGAAAATCACCTCACCACCAGTCACCTCATAAGCTGGATGTCCGGCCAACACCTTAGAAAAAGTGCTTTTACCAGAACCATTCGGTCCCATAATCGCATGAATTTCTCCAGAGCGCACCTCAAGATTTAAACCCTTCAGAATTGGAGTTCCATCAACATTAGCGGTCAAATCTTTAACTGACAGAACTACTTCACTATTTTCAATAATCATGTTCTCTCTTCTCTTCTCTTACTTTGCGCTCTGTGCGTCTGTGTGGTTCCTTAATCAAGACTAGGAATAAATAAAAAGCCAAGCCCTAGGTTGACAATTATCCAACACTACCTTCTAACTTGAGACTCAGAAGCTTGTCCGCTTCCACAGCAAACTCCATAGGTAGCTGATTAAACACATCCTTACAGAAGCCGCTAATCATCATAGAAATAGCATCCTCTGGGGAAATACCTCTCTGAGCGAAGTAAAACAGTTGGTCTTCGCCAATCTTAGAAGTAGAGGCTTCATGCTCCACTTTTCCAGTATTATTTTGTACTTGAATATAGGGGAAAGTATTGGCATGGGCATTATCGCCAATCAGCATAGAATCGCACTGAGAATAATTTCTCGCGCCTTGAGCTGTGGGATTGACTTTCACTAAACCGCGATAACTGTTACTAGAATTACCTGCTGAAATTCCCTTAGAAATAATCGTGCTGCGAGTATTTTTACCCACATGAATCATTTTTGTTCCGGTGTCAGCTTGCTGCATATTATTGGTCAGCGCCACCGAGTAAAACTCACCCACGGAGTTATCACCCACTAACACACAGCTAGGGTACTTCCAAGTAATAGCCGAACCTGTTTCTACTTGAGTCCAGGAAATTTTAGAGTTAACACCTTGACACAAACCGCGTTTTGTGACAAAATTGTAAATTCCGCCTTTACCATTTTCGTCCCCGGCGTACCAGTTTTGGACAGTGGAGTATTTAATTTCGGCGTTGTCCAGGGCGACGAGTTCCACTACAGCGGCGTGTAGTTGGTTGCTGTCATACATAGGTGCGGTACAACCTTCTAGGTAGGAAACATAGCTACCTTCTTCGGCTACAATCAAAGTCCGTTCAAATTGTCCTGTATCACCGGAGTTGATGCGGAAATATGTAGACAATTCCATGGGGCATTTTACGCCTTTAGGAATATAGACAAAAGAACCATCACTAAATACAGCACCATTCAAAGCTGCAAAGTAATTATCCGCAGCGGGAACAACGCTACCCAGGTACTTCCGCACAAGTTCCGGGTGTTCTTGTAGAGCTTCGGAAATTGAGCAGAAGATCACGCCATCTTCGGCTAGTTTTTCTTTAAAGGTGGTAGCCACCGAAACGCTATCAAAAATCGCATCAACTGCGACATTGGCGAGGCGCTTTTGTTCCGATAGGGAAATACCCAATTTTTCAAAGGTTTCTAGTAGGGTGGGGTCTACTTCATCCAAGCTGTTGAGCTTGGCTTTGGCTTTTTTGGGGGCGGAGTAGTAGATAATATTTTGATAGTCGATGGGCGGGTACTTGACGCTAGGCCAAGTTGGTTCCGTCATTTTTTGCCACTGGCGATAACATCTGAGCCGAAAATCTAACATGAACTGTGGCTCGTTCTTCTTGGCGGAGATCAAGCGAACAACGTCCTCGTTTAGTCCCCGGGGGATAGTGTCGGCTTCAATATCGGTGATAAAGCCGTACTTGTAGGGTTGGTTGACTAAGGTTTTGACAGTGGCACTCATCGGTATAAATCTCTTGTGTTCAGAACTGCAATTGTGGAATCTGTTTACTGATATCTCTTTAAGGATGGGAGAGGGGTTATGGTGTCCGCCTATTCCCCGCTGGTGTGACCGAGTGGTTACACATCTGTTAGAATAGTAATTGGGGAGTAAAACAACTTGCGGGTTGTTTAATTTATTTTCATTTTACGCTAAATTAACAACAAGAATGTTGTTAAAGTCAAATTTTCTAAAAAAATTTTTGGGGACGTTCGCGCAGCGTCTTGTAGAGAAAATGGAGATTACTCACCAAACCTCGACAAAGCAAGATATTCTCGAGTATCTGCTTAAACGCTCACAAGCAACTGCTTTTGAGTTGGCGGAAGTTTTAGATGTCAGCAAGCAAGCCATTCGTCGTCACCTGAAGGATTTGGAGACGGAGGAGCTAGTTCTGTATACATCTGTACAAGTAGGGATGGGGCGGCCGCAACATATCTATAAATTAAGCCCTCGGGGACGCGATCGCCTGCAAAGAAGTTTGAGCACTCACCAAGCCGACCGCTACGGCGAGTTTGCGGTGTCACTGCTGGATACTTTAGCGGAAACTGTAGGACGTGAACAGGTTAGCTCGATTTTACAGAAACAGTGGGAGAGGAAAGCCCAAGAATACCGCGATCGCGTCGGTAAGGGTTCACTCCAAGAGCGTGTAGCTAATTTAGTCAATGTCAGAAAAGCTGAAGGATTCATGGCTGAGTATCACTGTGTGGAATCCTCCCATGGTGATAGCTTTATCTTCATGGAACATAATTGTGCCATTTCTAATGTTGCCGAGTCTTTCCCTAGCATTTGCGGTCATGAATTAGAAATGTTTGCGGCGGTGTTACCAGATTGTCAGGTAGAGCGAACCCATTGGATTATCAATGGTGAACATCGTTGCGGGTATTTAGTGCAAGGGCGACCCGAACAAACAGATGCGTAAGTAGTAATAATTTTGACTTAGATTCAACAACTAAATATATGGATATACTACCACAGCAACCTTCAGCACAATTTCTCACCTTAGAAGAGTCGGCACAAGTTGATAGCGCCTTGTTGTCTTCTTCGGAAAAGTTTCTCACCAGACTAACAATTTCATCCCTCAAACTTTTACAGCATATAGCCCAAGAATACGGTGTTGCTATAGAAGACCTAACCACCCAGCAACTGATTACTTGGTTTGAAAAGGATGCCAAAATTAAGCGAGAGCAGGGAATTGAAGCTTCATATTTGAAGTGGTAAAAATTCCATACCGCAATAAAAAGCACCTTCAAAAAGGTACTTTTAGCGATGAATTTTATGTAATTTTAAGTACCACATTTAAGTCCGATAATTGTTAGTTCTAGGACTGCGAGCCCCCACAACAGCCCCCATAAGAGCCGCAGCTAAACTTAACAGGGAACCCAACACAAACCACCACAAAGCTCTGGAAGTAGCCCCAGCAATTTGGCGGGCTTGTTCAGCAGTTACAGCCGTTTCCGGTGGGGGTGTGCCTAGTTCAGGTGCCGGTACTACTGCAATATTGGGCACCACCACGCCAAAAGTACCCCATACTCCGGTTGCTAATAGCCAAGAACTCAGGGCGATAGTAGTAGCCCAGAGAATTGCGCCGTTGAGTAGGGCTGTATTTCGATTCATGGGGCCACAAGTACGAGTTGTCACCCAACCACCAATGAACAAGGAGATCAACAAAGCTAGGGTTGACCAGACTCCCACATTAGCAGCAACATCAGGGGCTATAGTCCTGGGGGCTCCCGAACCAGCAATGCTAGCTGCGCCGATAGCACCAAATAAGGAACTCAAGATTAATTGAGTAGCTAGGGCTACCAATACACCGGCAATGATTGGTCCCCAACGCACCCGGTCATGATATTCAGCGACTCTAGCTCCTAGTTGTGGTTCATTAATAACTTCATCGCCTACACGATTTATGTATGACATGGTTAATTTTCTCCATTGCTTTGTCAGCAAAGTTTTTCTCAAGTATATTCATTTTTTCAGTCATGCTTATGCTTTAAATTAAATTCCCAGCTTTGATTTTTAATATCTATCAACAGCATGACTTAATTACTCTATCTTCAGTAGGATGAAATCCAATTAATTAATAAATTAATAGCTAATCCATCGATTCTTAATGTCTTGATTGTTTGAGGTTATGTAAGAGGATGTTTGATAATTTTTCAACAGGTAATTTTTATCTTAGGGAACAGGGAACAGGTAACACCGAAGGATTGGGGAACACACCGAACACGGTATGGCTAACGCCACGCTATCGCTATCGACTTCGCTCACCAACCACAGAAAAAACAATAAAATCAAGTCCCCTCCCCTTACAAGGACAAGACTTGGTGGACAAGGTGGACAAGGTGACAAGGGAGAAAAACAGTACAAAGTCTGTATTTTTAGTAAGAAAAATAGCCCATTAAAAGACCATTGTCCGTATAAAATCTTCCTTGTCCACTTTCCTTC
>NZ_JAQMTM010000153.1:0-13801 GCF_028331085.1 Anabaena sp. CS-542/02 | reverse complement strand
TCGCGTCGGCAGTAGTCTCAATTCAATACTTTATATCACTCTATTATATATCAAGTAGTTGATTTTTTACTAAAAATATATGGATTCTTGTCAATACAAGTATAGTTTTGTCTATGAAATTGTCAACTTAGGACTTGCTCTAAGTCTGCCACCACTTCACCATTCTCAACATTAGCCAACATATGCTTTTCCGTGGTTAGTAATTGTCCATCCCACACCTCAATTACCCTCACCGTTGAACCTGCGGCAGGAATTCGGAAATCACTTACTTTTTTTGGTTCTATAATAAAATTATTTACAAATAATGCCGGCACATAGGGTAACAGTGCTTGACCTTCTTTCGCCACCAATACACCTTGGCAATAGGTAGACTGCACTGTAAACTCCTCTAAATTATTCACTACTATGAAATCCGCAGGATCTGCAACTTGTAATAAACCCACATTGAGGTTGTAGTGTCTTACTGGGTTTACACAAGCAATTTGCAACACATTCATTACATCATGACCCAATATTAGGGAATGGCGCACCAGTTCATTAATGTGTCCCCTCACCAAATCATCAGGATGCAAATCATCACTACAAAACATACATTGGTCGGGGTGAGAATCAATTAAGCTGTGGAGGGCTAAATAGTTCTTAGCTGCTGAACCTTCACGAATCAGAATCTTCATCCCCACAGCGATTTTGTCTAAAGCTTCCTCTAGAGTTGAACACTCATGATCAGTTGTAATATTGGCATCAGCATACTTTTGTAAGTCTTGACCAGATAGTCCTGGCGCGTGTCCATCAATGGGATATCCTAATTTGTTAGCCAAATCAATCTTTGAGATTACATCAGTGTTATTCCATAGGACACCAGGGACATTCATCACTTCACTCAGATAAGAAATCCCGGGATGTTGGAATAATTGCTTGATTTCCATGGCGGTAAGGTTTGCACCTGCTGTTTCAAATGTGGTTGCGGGAACACAACTAGGTGCGCCGAATGCTATTTTAAATAGTGTTTGGGTGGCATTGGTGAGCATAAACTCCACACCGGCCATTCCTAAGACATTGGCTATTTCGTGAGGATCACAAACCGCTCCTACCGTACCATGCACCGTAGCTATACGGGCAAATTCTGTCGGCACTAGCATTGAGCTTTCGATATGGACATGGGCATCAATAAAACCTGGAAGTATGTATTGTTGGTAAATCTGTTTTGGTTCCTGTTCAATTGATTGAATACGCCCTTGAGCAATGGTAATTGTACCAGGAAATATGGTTTTGTGGATAACGTCTACAATTTGCCCAGAAATTTTACAGGTTGACATGACCCACCTCCACCAGTTGCAGCCCGTGCCTGATATAGTTTTATCATAATCATACACCAGTATGATCGGTGGGAATAAGAGAAAATGCAGGTAATCCGTCTTAATGCACTGTCAGACAACTACATATTTTTGCTCCACGATGCTCAACAAAATCTTGCTGCTGTGGTTGACCCCGCAGTAGCTGAACCAGTATTAAAACAACTTGCAGAACTAAAGACCGAGTTAGTGGCAATTTTTAACACTCATCATCATCACGACCATGTGGGTGGAAATCAGGAGTTAATTAGACATTTCCCTAAGTTGACGGTGTATGGTGGTGCTGAGGATCAGGGGAGAATTCCCGGACAACAGGTATTTTTGCAACCGGGAGATAGTGTGGAGTTTGGCGATCGCACCGCCACGATTCTTTTTGTTCCTGGTCACACCCGCGCTCATATCGCTTACTATTTCCCCCCCACAAAACTGAGTGAACCTGGAGAGTTATTCTGTGGTGATACTTTGTTTGCAGGGGGTTGCGGTCGCTTATTTGAAGGTACACCGACCCAAATGGTCAACTCTTTGGCTCAACTACGCAATCTCCCAGACAATACTCGTGTTTGGTGTGCCCATGAGTACACTTTAAAAAATCTGGAGTTTGCTCTGACTGTAGATACTGATAATAGGGCTTTACAAAAGCGCTACAAGGAAGTAGACAACTTTCGTAGTCGCCAGGAGGCTACTGTTCCCTCATGGTTGGGGGTGGAAAAGCTGACCAATCCCTTTTTAGGTTGGGACAAACCCTCATTACAGTTAGCTGTCAAGAGTAGCGACCCAGTACAAACTTTCGCTCGTTTACGAGGAATGAAAGATAGATTTTAAGCCAAAAAAATGCTATTTTCCCTCGTAATATGTTGAATTAATGTATATCTACACAGTTGTTAGCTATAGCTATTAAATCGTTCTATTTCCTAGAAAATATCTTCTCATTTGTGTATAATGCAAGCATTCGCTTACATAAAGCTACATTCTTATTTGTTGACTTGAGTCTTAACAGCAATTATAAAGATATGAGAATATAACAATGGTGAACTCTGAATTTCCTGAGTCTCCAGTTTCCAGAGAAACTGAAAAGTCTGCGGTTAACAATTACAGTCACATTGAACAGCAACAACAAACATTGAAACCAAGGAAAAAGCGGCCCTGGTACTTAATCTGGTTGCTGATTCTGCTAATTGCAGGGGGTGGCTTGGGTTGGCGGTGGTGGCAAAATAGCTTTGCTGGTCGGGTAGATAGAGGCGGGGTACGGGCTGGCCAACCCATGGGAATTCCTGTAAAGTTAGCTACAGTAGAAACTACAACCATACAAGAAAGTTCATTAATTGGCGGCTTTTTGGCATCTCCAGGCTCAGTAGCAATTAAGCCAGAGATTGACGGGCGCATTAGTGAAATTCTATTTAAAGAAGGCGATCGCGTGCAACAAGGGAAAGTGATTATTCGCCTGCAAAATAACGATACCCAAGCCCGCTTACGACAAGCAAAAGCAACATTAGACCGCACCCAAGCTCGACTAGCAGAACTCACCGCAGGTACACGTCCCGAAGAAATTGCCCAAGCCAAGGCTAGATTAGCTCAAGCCGAAACTCGCCTACAAAATGCTAAAGGTGGAGCGCGTCCACAAGAAATTGCTCAGGCTGAAGCTCAAATTGAGGTAGCTAAAGCTGATTTGGAATTAGCACAATCAAGAGCTAGACGATACCAAAAATTAAAGGAAGACGGAGCTGTTTCCCAAGACCAATTAGAAGGATTTCTCAGAGAACAAAGAAGCGCCGAGGCTAGACTGGAAGAAGCTCAAAGACGAACCGAACAACTTCGCAAAAGCAGAAGCGCTGATATTAATGAACTAACTGCATCTGTAGAACTAGAAAAGCAAAATCTCAAACAACTACAGAACGGACCCCGTGCTGAAGAAATTGCTCAAGCCCGTTCTCAAGTTATGGAATCCGCAGCCCAAGTTCAGGTAGCCGAAGTGCAACAGCAGTACACAAATATTGTCGCTCCTCTGACTGGTATTCTCGGTGATATACCCGTGAAGGTGGGAGATTTTGTCAAGCAGGGAGACGAACTCACCACACTGAATAAAAATGACACTTTGGAATTAAACTTATCTGTGCCTTTCCATCAAGGTGAAAGGTTGCGGGTGGGATTACCCGTAAAAATACTAGATGCTGAAGGCAAACCCGCTACATCAGGCAAAGTAAGTTTTATTTCACCGAATATCAATGTCAATACTCAGAATATCTTAGCTAAAGCCACCTTTGTCAATAACACCAAGCTAATACTCAACCGCCTGAACGTCCAAGCCCAAGTTATCTGGGATGAACGTCCCGGAATCTTAATTCCCGCTGAAGCAATATCTCGGATGGGTGGACAGACTTTTGTATTTGTAGCCCAAGAGCCGACAGAATCCCAACCGGGAATGCCCAACCTAGTAGCCCAACAAAAACCCGTGAAGTTGGGAGCTATTCAAGGAAACGATTATCACGTTATTGAGGGACTCGAACCCGGGGATAAAATTGTTGTTTCTGGTATTCTCAATCTCACTAATGGTGTGCCTATCATGCCTTTACCTGAAAAGATGCCTCAGTAAAAGCACAGAAAGACCACAATTCCTCATTCCCTCATGTTCTTATGTTTATTGATTTCTTTATCAAAAGACCCGTATTTAGTACAGTTTGTGCATTAATTGTGCTTTTGTTGGGGTTGATTAGTATTCCCACACTTCCCATTGCTCGTTTCCCGGATATTGCTCCCACTCAAATCAACGTCACCGCCAACTATAGCGGAGCTAGTGCTGAGGACGTAGAAAGCGGTGTGACGAATATCTTAGAAAGGCAAATCAACGGTATTCAAGGTATCCGCTACATTACTTCTAGCAGTAGTAACGATGGATCGAGTACAATTACAGCCACCTTCGACTCATCCCGCAATCCAGATATTGCAGCTGTGGATGTGCAAAATCGGGTATCTATAGCCGGACCCCAACTCCCAGAAGCAGTACAGCGAACTGGCGTGAGGGTGACAAAGCAATCTAACAATATTATCTTAGCTATTGGTCTATTTGCTGAGAATAACCAGTATGACAATATATTTTTAAGTAACTATGCCGACCTTTATTTAGCAGATGTCTTAAAAAGGGTTAAAGGTGTTGGTAATGTCGTCATCTTTGGTGAACGTCGTTATGCAATGCGTCTATGGTTGGATCCCAATCGCCTGGCTAGTCGGCGGCTGACAACTGAGGATGTAGTTAATACCCTGAAGGAACAAAATTTGCAGGTGAGCGCCGGGAGAATTGGTCAAGAACCGGCTCCAGAAGGGCAAAGATATCAAATTGATGTCCGTGCCGCCAGTAGACTCACAAAACCGGAAGAATTTGCCGAAATTATCCTGAAAACTAACGATGATGGCACGTTAATTAAGCTGAAAGATGTCGGTAGGGTAGAACTGGGTGCGGAAAATTACAATACCTTTTTGCGATATCGCGCTAAAGATGCTGTAGGCTTGGGGATTTATCAGCTTCCTGGGAGTAATGCTTTAGATGTCGCCCGGGGGGTTAGGGAAGAAATGGCGCGACTGGCTCCCAATTTTCCGCCGGGAATACAGTATCAGGTGGCTTTTGACACTACACGCTTTGTGGAAGAGTCGATGTCAGAGGTGATCAAGACTCTAATTGCAGCAGTAATACTCGTTGTAATTGTAATTTTTGTCTTTTTGCAGGACTGGCGCACGACTTTAATTCCCGCTCTCACAGTTCCCCTATCTTTAATTGGGACGTTTATTTTTGCTCGGATTTTTGACTTTTCTATTAATAGTTTAACTTTGTTTGGTCTGACTTTAGCATCGGGGATGGTGGTAGATGATGCCATTGTGGTGGTTGAGCAAATCAGCCGTTTTATCCAGGATAAGGGAATGAGTCCTCGCCAGGCGGCCAGTGAATCTATGGCTGAATTGTTTGGTGCAGTGATTGCTACGTCCTTGGTGCTGATGGCTGTGTTTGTTCCCGTGGCATTTTTTCCGGGAACTACGGGCGCACTGTATCGCCAATTTGCCATTACCATCGCCTTTTCCATTGTGATTTCTACTTTTCTGGCTTTGACTCTCACACCTTCTTTGTGTGCCTTACTCCTACGCCAAAGACCAAAACCTATGGCTAACGCCACGCTATCGCTATCAGGCTGGCTGGGTTGGGTATTTTACCAGATTAAT
This sequence comes from Anabaena sp. CS-542/02, assembly GCF_028331085.1. NCBI lineage: Bacteria > Bacillati > Cyanobacteriota > Cyanophyceae > Nostocales > Nostocaceae > Anabaena > Anabaena sp. CS-542/02. Next base: position 8,243 of record NZ_JAQMTM010000153.1, on the reverse strand, counting down.
CAGTTTATTGACTTGGTAAGAACACTATATCAGCGATCGCTTCACCTGATAGTCCGCTGGAAAAATATGATCATCGGACTATTCATCGTTTCTTTGGGAATGACTGCTTGGCTTTATACTACAGTACCTACAGCTTTTCTCCCAGAAGAAGACGAAGGTTTTTTTATTACACTAGTCCAAGGACCCCAAGGAGTTTCACTGCAATATACCAGTGATGTCATTGCCCAGGTAGAAAAAGAAATCCTGCAAATTCCCGAAGTCGTGGGAACCTTTGCCGTGGGTGGCTTCGGTTTCAGTGGTAGTACTGTTAATAATGGTATTATATTTACGACTCTGAAACCTTGGGCAGAACGCAACAGACCAGACCAATCAGTACAGGCTATACTCGGTAAATTACGAGGGAAACTATTCGCCATCCCAGAAGCCAGAGTCTTTCCCGTAAATCCCCCACCGATTCAGGGATTAGGTAACTTTGGCGGATTCCAACTTCAACTGCAAGACCGTAGAGGTGGTAGTGACCTACAAGGTTTAGTTCAATCCATGGGTCAACTGCTAGGCCGCGCCAACCAAACACCAGGATTACAAGCCGTATTCAGTACTTTTGCGGCGCAAACACCCCAATTACTGGTAGAAGTAGACCGGAATCGAGCCAAAGCCCTGCAAGTTTCCATAGATGACATCTTTGGGACTCTGCAAACTGCTTTGGGTTCTCAATATGTTAATGATTTCAACCTCCAACAGCGTAATTATCGCGTATATGTCCAGGCAGATAAACAGTTTCGCTCTAACCCCCAGGATATTGAGCAACTAGTTGTGCGTTCTCAAACTAATCAAATGATTCCCTTGAGAAACTTAATTAAAACTACTTCGGTTGTGGGAGCGCAAGTAATTAATCACTATAATCTATTTCGCTCCATTGAAATCAATGGTTCTGCGTCCCCTGGATTTAGTTCTGGAAGTGCCATTCAGTCCATGGAACAGTTAGCAGCAGAAGTATTACCACCCGGTTTTGGTTATGAGTGGTCAGGAACTGCATTGGAAGAAATAGAATCTGGCGGTTTAGCACCCATTATTTTTGGGTTAGGAATTGTCTTTGTCTTTTTAGTTTTGGCTGCTCAGTATGAGAACTACATAGACCCCCTAATTATCCTCTTAGCGGTTCCTTTAGCAATTTTTGGCGCACTTGTGGCTCAATCAATGCGGGGTTTTCCTAATGATATTTATTGTCAAATCGGTCTAGTCATGCTGATTGGTTTGGCGAGTAAAAACGCGATTTTAATCGTAGAATTTGCCAACCAATTACGGAATGAAGGGCTTTCTATTACTAAGGCCGCAGTAGAAGCTGCACAGGAACGTTTACGCCCGATTTTAATGACAGCATTTTCCACACTTCTGGGTATTTTCCCCTTAACCATTGCTACCGGTGCGGGTGCGGGAAGTCGTCAGTCCTTGGGAACTGCAGTATTTGGCGGGATGTTAATCGCTACTTTTTTAAGTTTGTTTGTGGTGCCAGTTTTGTATATTGTGATTAAAACCGCATCAGAAAGTTTATTCAAACCAAATCGGTCTGGTGTGAATTAACATCATCAAGACCTAAACAGCACATTGCATTCTGTGATGAGGTAAACTGGTATCGGGACAAATGCCTCCACTACAACGATTTTATTTTCCCTGAGAAACTAATGGAGATATTTCAAGTTATCCAAGAAACCATTACAAAACCACCTATTCCCCATGAACCACAGAAGCAATCATTGAAGGCTTGGGCTATGTATTGCTTGAGGGACAAAGGATTTACAGTAGTTTACGCCCAAAATGCCGACTTTGCCATTGAACGCAAGGGACAGGGAAAGCTGTATTTTAAGGTTACCAATAATCCAGAAGATGTGGATAATTCTTGTAGTTGGATAGTTTGGCATAGTGTGGACAAAAGCGTTAGCCTGATGCCACTCCGGTAATTAAAGGTTTTTATTGAGGACTTAAGTCCTCAATAAGTCTGTATAGATATTATACCCGCTTTTCAAATATCATTAAGTGTTGCTGAGGTAACAAGTTTTTGGTTTCTCGCCAAACTAAACCCACAGCTTCCATTTCTTGGCAGACTTGCTTTGGAGTTCCAGTCAAGATTAACTGTGTACCCTAGACGAATATCCTGGGTGGGGTAGCCCACCATCTATCATCTATATCTATGGTTAATTAATCCGGCCATATTTGCACGGATTTGTCTGTTTGCGTAAAAATAATAATTAGGACGCCTTAATTAATCTTAACAATGGTGATCACACAGCTACATCAAAAAATTTATCCTCAACAAACACCGCCAGATAATCAGGGATATGACTATGATCTGGTCATTGTCGGCGGTGGAATTATTGGTTTAACCTTAGCCGCGGCTTTAAAGGACTCTGGCTTAAGTATTCTGCTAATTGAGGCCAAAGTTGCTTCAGCAGCAGTGGCGAAGGGACAAGCTTATGCAGTTCATATGCTTTCGGCGCTCATTTACCAAGGAATTGGTGTTTGGGAGCAAATATCGCCTCAAATCGCAAAATATTGCCAAGTTCGCCTTTCTGATGCCGATTATCCTGATGTTGTGGAATTTATCACCGATGATTTAGGTACATCAGAGTTGGGTTATGTGGCGGAACACCAAGCTTTGTTAGAGCCTTTACAGGAATTTGTCCACAATTGTCAGAATGTGACTTATCTATGTCCCGCTGAGGTGGTCAAGACAGAATATCAGCAGGAGATTGTGGCTATAGATGTCAAAATTGCCGACCAAATTCAGACAGTCCGCGGTAAATTAATTGTCGCTGCTGATGGTTCGCGATCGCGTATCCGCGAAGCGGCGGGAATTAAAACTTCTGGCTGGAAATATTGGCAGTCCTGTATTGTAGCATTTGTAAAACCAGAGAAACACCACAATAACACTGCTTACGAACGATTTTGGCCTAGTGGACCATTTGCCATTCTACCACTACCTGGTAACCGTTGCCGTATTGTCTGGACAGCCCCCCACGCAGAAGCAGAGGCTTTATGTGCTTTAGATGACCAGCAGTTTTTGGCAGAACTCAGCCGCCGCTATGGTAATCAAATGGGTAAGCTAGAATTACTGGGCGATCGCTTTATTTTTCGAGTCCAACTGATGCAAAGCGATCGCTATGTTCTCCCCAGATTAGCCTTAATTGGTGATGCCGCACACAATTGTCATCCCGTCGGCGGACAAGGTTTAAACTTGGGGATTCGAGATGCTGCGGCTTTAGCCCAAGTGTTACAAACAGCACATCAACGGGGTAAAGATATTGGTAATCTCCAAGTCCTTAAAAGCTATGAACGCTGGCGCAAACCAGAAAACCTGACAATTCTAGCTTTCACGGATCTATTAGATCGGATGTTTTCTCATAACTTTTTCCCACTAGTAGTAATTCGTCGCCTAGGTTTGTGGATGATGCAGCGCATACCCATGTTAAAAGTATTTGCCCTCAAATTGATGATTGGTTTGAAAGGGCAAACCCCAGAACTAGCCAAGGCACCAGACAGATAACTCGTGTTTCGGCTCTTGGGAAAAACATAGCAGACGCTAATCTATCGCTCACGCCAGCGGTAGCTATCGCGTCTCCCTTCGGTGAGAAAACGCCACTATCTTCCCCATTCCCTGTTCCCTTATAAAGATATTTTAGGATTATTTAGGATGATTTGTAATATTTATGATTGACAAATAACACCCCAGTGCCAGCAATGCTAAAGTTGCAAAAACTTAAACCATAGTCTTGGGGGAGTATCCATGGGAAATCAACTACAAAAAAAACAGATTTCTTTGATTGCTGGTGCAGTCTTACTTGCGTTCTCAGCAGGTGCAATCGTATCCGTCCCCAACGTCAGAAAATTTTGGGGAGAATGGTTCAACTCAGCCATAAATCAGTCTGAACAAATTTCTACAGCTAGCCAAGTCAAATCAGCTGTATTTCCATTAGTATCACAGTCTCTACAAGAACGGGCAGAAAAACTAGAAGCGATCGCCAATAGTTCCATTTCACCAGACCGAGAACGGGCCCGTTATCTGTTAGCCAGTGATTTAATTAATATTAGGGAAGCAGAAAAGGCCTTAAGTCTTCTAGAAGGACTAGAAAAAAGTTACCCCAGTCTGGGCGCGTATATTTTACTCAAACAGGCCCAAGCACAGGACATACTCGGTGAGATTCGTCAAGCCTCCGATCTACGACAAAGAGTGCTGCGAGATTATCCCCAAGAAGCCGCAACAGCCAGAGCGCTGTATATGATCGCCCTACCAGAACATCATGATAGAGCGATCGCAGAGTTTCCCTCACATCCCCTCACCTGGGAAATTATTTATAAACGCTTAAGGGAAAATCCCCAACAGCCAAATTTACGGTTAATTTTGGCACAACACGCCTTTCACCAACCAGGAATAGTAGGTGTCTTAGATGAGCTAGTAAAACAACCAGATCTCAAACCCGATAGCGATAGCGTGGCAGTTGGTTCCATAGATTGGGAGATTGTCGGCACAGCCTACTGGGAAAATAATCAATTTGCGAAAGCTGGTGATGCCTATGTTAAAGCACCCCAGACAGCCCGCAACCTTTACCGCGCTGCACGAGGTTTACAGATAGGAGGTAAACAACCCGAAAAGGCATTGGCGATTTATAATCAACTAGTAGAAAAATTTCCCGATGCTAGGGAAACCGGACTAGCCCTATTACGTTTAGCTGAATTGGCTAAAAACCGCAAAGATGCTTTGCCCTATCTTGACCGAATAATTGCCAATTTCCCTCAACAAGCTAGTATGGCAGTAGTAGAAAAAGCCAAAATTTACCAGGGACTAAATGATCAAAAGTCGGCTCAACAGGCGTGGGAATTGCTATTAAGTGAATACGGTAGTTCTAATCAAGCCGCAGAGTATCGCTGGAACAAAGCCAAACAGCAAGCCAAAGCCAAAGATTACTTAGGCGCTTGGCAATGGGCGCAACCAATTGTGACTGAGAACCCTAATAGTATTTTAGCTCCCAGAGCAGGGTTTTGGGTGGGGAAATGGTCTACTAGATTAGGGCAACAAAAGGAAGCTAAAGCCGCTTATGAGTATGTGTTGAGTCGATTTCCTTACTCTTACTATGCTTGGCGTTCAGCTGTAACTCTGGGGCTGAATGTGGGTGATTTTGATAACGTCCGCCAATTGCAGCCGGAAGTAGTTATACAGCAACGACCTGTACCTCCGGCAGGTTCACAAACTTTCAAAGAACTGTATTTACTCGGTGAAGATGGTGATGCTTGGTTACAATGGGAAACAGAATTTACCAATAAACTCCAGCCCACCGTAGCAGAACAGTTTACTGAGGGATTAATGCGCCTGGTGAGAGGGCAAAATCTGGCAGCAATTAAGTTGATTTCTCAACTCGAAGACAGGGAAACACCAGAAGAACAAGCGGAGTATCAGGCTTTGAGCCAGGAGGTAAGTTATTGGCAAGCCCGTTATCCTTTTCTCTATCGCCAGGAAATTAAAAAATGGTCGGCTCAACGAGAGTTAAATCCCCTCCTGGTAATTGGTTTGATGCGTCAGGAATCAATGTTTGAGCCAAAAATTAGATCTGTGGTCGGTGCGACTGGTTTAATGCAGGTAATGCCCAGTACAGGTGAATGGATTGCTCCCCAAATTCAGTTGGATAGCAAAACAATTAACTTAGAGGACCCCAACGAAAATATTAATCTGGGAACATGGTATTTAGACTATACCCATCGGCGGTATAATAATAACTCCATGTTAGCGATCGCGAGTTATAATGCTGGTCCAGGTAACGTCGCCAAATGGCTACAGACTATTGGCAAAGATGATCCAGATGAGTTTGTGGAAGATATTCCTTTTAATGAAACTAGAAATTACGTGCGCCAAGTCTTTGGTAACTATTGGAATTATCTGAGACTTTATAACCCCGAAATTTCCGCCAAGGTAGCAAGATATTCACAGATACACCCCAAATTGCCCCAGAGGTAATTCAAAAAGAAAAGATAACATCCTGATAGCCTAGCCTGGGGTAAGTGATTGTTGGGAAAAACATAGTTTTGTCACTGCTTCGCCGGATACAATAGTTAACAAATGTTGCCTATTGATCTGACTAATGACACCCTCACAAGATGTAACTACTCCTGATATCCAACAAGAGGAATACGGCAACTCAGAACTGGATGCTCTCAATGAGTTGCCTGATGAAGTGGAAATGTCCCTTTTCGACCACCTAGAAGAGCTACGACAACGGATTTTTTATTCTTTAATTGGTGTTGCAGTTGGTGTTGTTGGCTGCTTCATCGCCGTTAAGCCCATTGTTAAGTTACTGGAAGTCCCCGCCCAAGGGGTCAAGTTTCTCCAACTGGCTCCGGGGGAATATTTCTTTGTTTCCATCAAAGTAGCGGGTTACAGTGGGTTAGTACTTTCTAGCCCCTTCATTCTTTACCAAATTATCCAGTTTGTTCTTCCGGGACTAACTCGGCGGGAACGCCGCTTACTCGGACCGGTGGTTTTAGGTTCTAGTGTGCTGTTTGTCACGGGTTTAGTATTTGCCTATTTACTACTAATTCCCGCAGCTTTGAACTTTTTCATTAACTACGGCGAAGATGTGGTAGATCAACTATGGTCTATTGACAAATACTTTGAATTTGTGCTGTTACTATTATTTAGTACTGGTTTAGCATTTCAAATTCCCATTATTCAATTATTACTAGGTAATTTGGGAATTGTCTCCTCTCAAAAGATGATTTCTGGCTGGCGATTTGTGATTATGGGAGCAGTGGTTCTCGGTGCTGTTCTCACCCCTTCCACTGATCCCCTGACCCAAAGTCTCCTAGCAGGGGCGGTTTTAGGACTCTACTTTGGTGGTATTGGTCTAGTGAAGCTGACAGGTAAGTGATTAATTAGATAGCTAGCTATCAGTAGTTGTTTCTGTTGCTAGCTTTTGCCCGATTTTTGGCTCTATACCTGCAAGTAGTCGCTGAATGTTAGCACGATGCCGTAAAATTACGTAAATTCCCCCAGCAATACCAAACAGGATATACGGTAGGGGCTGATGTAGGCTTACCATGAAAATCGGCACTGCGATCGCACCAGCAATGGAACTTAATGATACAATTCTGGATATAGCTATAAACACAGCAAACACTGCGGCTGTAGCTAATCCTACTTGCCAGTTCATCGCTAATAAAATTCCTAAGCTGGTAGCTACAGACTTACCGCCGGAGAAGCCGAGAAAAATTGATTTACTGTGTCCCAGGATAGCTAATAACCCCACTAAAGTAATCATCCAAGATTGCCAAAGTTGGATATTTACCGTTGAGGGGAGAAGATTTTGAGTAGGAGCAAAGGAGAATAACCAGTAAACAACTGCGATCGCTAATACTCCCTTGAAGCAATCAATTACTAAAACCAGAGCGCCCGGGCCTTTCCCTAAAGTGCGCAATACATTAGTTGCGCCCGTTGAACCCGAACCAACTTCGCGAATATCAATACCCTGTAAGAGCTTTCCCGCAATGTAGCCAGTGGGAAAAGAACCCAACAGATAAGCTACCACCAAAGCCACGCCACACAAACTGAACCAAATAGCCATAATTAAATCACAAAACACCATAAAAATTCAAGGTTTGCAGTGAGGACAAAAGTCCTCCGTTGCCATCTGCTATAGTCGGAAGGCTCCCGATACTTTTTTGCTAACATTAACTAACAAATACACTCTTTAAGAGAGGGCGTATCAACCAATGCACGTAGGAAAATCCCTCGCGCACCATTTATGTCCCGGCTCATTACCACCAGCCCGTCAGATGGAGACTTAACGAAATTAGCACCACCAAGGTTGGGGATGATTTCACCAGTCCAACTGACTGTTTTTGATGTGTACGCTTCGTTCACATCCATCACTACTTTATTAGTCTCAAAAGCCTTGTGCTTCAGAAACTGCTTAAATCGGTAGTGAGAGAGTGTTAACATTTGGCGCACTGACTTTGACCATTACCGTCGTTTCGCCTTCTGAGACATTTGGGATGTTTCAAACGTGAAAAAGTCTTTGTCCTGCTTCGTTTTTAATGCTTTCAATCTTGCCATTGTATGCGTACTTCCTTAAACTGTTTGGGTGCAGTCCCAGTTGTTTGACTGCTTCTCGTAGTGGTACATAAGCCATACCACTATCTGAGCATTTATGAGGATATGTAATCTATTATTAGTAAATAACTAGCTATTGACTAACCCT
>NZ_JAQMTM010000152.1:0-13852 GCF_028331085.1 Anabaena sp. CS-542/02 | reverse complement strand
TCCATTGAATGACCACAACTTCCACAGTTGTAAATTCTTTCTTTTAGTGGCATATCTTGGATATGCCCACAATTTGAACAGGTTTTGCTTGATGGGTAAAATCTATCAGCAATTATAATTTCACCACCAAACTTTTTAGCCTTGTATTCTAACTGGCGCTTAAATTCATAAAAACCACAATCAGCGATTACTTGGGCTAATTTATGATTTGAAATCATCTAGGCTACTACTCACACAAGTTAAGATGCTGACTGACTTTCTTGATAGATGATTTCTTGAAACTGAATCATATCTTTTTGCGGGTCTGCATGAGCAACTTTTACTAATAGCTGTTCGCCTAATCCCACGGAGCGTTTAAAGAACATGGGGAACTGTAGCCCTAGGTCTTCTAATAAGATTAGTCCTAAGTTGCTATCTTCTCGTAGCCACATTAACAGTGTGACATCCCAGACTTTATCTGGATGACGGCGCAAATATTCTAAAGACCAATATCTATTAGTTTGCCGTTCTACCATTGTCACTTCCTGGGTGGTAGATATGACTGTCATCATCACTTCTTTGAGCTGTTCGGCGGAAAAAGGCGGAACATCACCGCGCAAATGGGCTTTGAGTTGAAAGTGAGTCAATAAGTCACTGTAGCGCCGGATAGGAGAAGTTGCTTGAGTGTAGGTATTTAAACCCAAACCAGCATGACGTACAGGGGTGATACTCATTTCACTCTTGGGCATACAACGGCGCATGGCGCAGGCGCGGACAAATCCGGCGGGGAGTAACAGCAGTTCCTCATCTGGGGGTAATTCTGGTTGTGGTTGACCGCGAAATGGCAAAGGTATATTGTGAAGTTGACCGTAACGGGCGGCTACTTCACCAGCCAAAATCATCATTTCTGCTACCAACTGCCGCGATGAGGAATCATCTAAAATATCAATGTCGATCTGATCGTTTTTGACTTTGATCATAGCCTCGGGCATACTGATACTGATGGCTCCTTGATTATACCGCCAAGATTTGCGCCGTTTTGCCCAGTTGGCGATCGCCTCAATTTCAGGTTCTGCTTGCACTCCCAATTCCAGCATCTCATCTACATCTTCGTAGGTGAGGCGATAGGTAGGTTTAATCAAGCTGGGATGAATAGTATAATCTTCTACCCCTCCTGTTTGATCTAATACCACCCCAAAGCTCAAGGCGCAACATATCTTTCCCTGTACCAAGCTCATGGGGCCTGTTGCCAACAATTCTGGGAACATGGGAACCATCCCCGTCGGCAAATAAACTGTACTTCCCCGTTTTCTGGCTTCCAGGTCTAATTCATCTTCTGGCGCTAACCACCGGGTGGGGTCAGCAATATGCACCCACAATCGTTCCCGCCCTTCTGGAAGTAATTCCCAACTTAAACCGTCGTCTATCTCCGTCGTGCTTTCATCATCAATTGTGTATACTTTTAAACCCGACAAATCTAGGCGATTTATATCTAAGTCCGTAGGGGGGGAATCTAAACGTTGTTGCGCCACTTCTAATACCTTGCTAGCAAACTCAACCGGAATTGCGGAACGACGCACAAACAAGTTTTCATGAGCATCCCACCAACCCAAATCTATTAACAATTGAAAGGCTGCTGGGGGGGTAGCAGTACGACCGAGCATATTCATTGTTTCTAACACTGGAGCTGGGGGAGGATATGAGCGGGCTAGGTTATCATAATTTACTCCTAACCGCACAACATCCGCCAGCAGAGCCGCGTATTTTTCCAGTGCTTCTAATTTCTGGCGGTCATGACGTTGCCAATCCACTGTTTCACCCCGCAGGGCTTGCTCTACACGAGCCAAAAATTCTTGCTGTCCCCTGGCTTTAAGTGCCTTAATTTCGATTTGGTGTTTTAGCTCTGCTACCTGAACCGAAGTCCGTGGTTCATAAACCTCTCCTTTTTGCTTGAAATACAGTTTATCTTCTGATAACAAACAATGGGCGGCATAACAAGCAGCTGGTTCTGATTCGGAAAACAGCAGGTTGGCCATTTGGGCTGGTGTGACTGTTTCCCCATCTTCTACCAGTAATTCCCAAGCTACTTCCAAACTAGAGGGATCTATGTAAGGTTGAACTTGCCCTTGAAAAATCTCTATATCCGAGGACTTATAGGTTTGTCCGTTAACTATATAACTAATTTGTCTAGGGGCGAGGCTGTGGGATTGACCACGTTCATCGATCACAAACCAACGGGTCTTACCGTCCGGGCGTTCTACTACACCCAAACGGCGATCGCCTTGAACCCTAAATTCAACTAGCGTACCCTTCTCCACAACTCTCGCTATTTATTGGTGAACATTTTTAATAGTTTCAAGTTCTGAGTTAGGAGTTTTGATTCTTAACTCATCACTCATAACTCATGACTTGTTTTTACGCTTCTGCATTGACAAATGGCAATAAAGCCACAATCCGCGCCCGTTTAATTGCCACTGTCAAGTCTCGCTGTTGCTTACAGGTTAGCCCTGTAATCCGACGTGGTAATATTTTACCGCGTTCGGTAATAAACTTGCGCAACAAATCAACATCTTTATAATCGATTGGTTCTCCTGGCTTAATGGGAGACAGGCGACGACGATAATAACTCATCTTTACTTGATTTCCTTATGAACAGTATGTTTGTTACAATGGGTACAGAACTTTTTCAGTTCTAACCGGTTAGTCGTGTTGCGACGGTTCTTGGTGCTAGTATATCTGGAAACACCTGGCGATCGCTTATCTGGGTTACTACGACACTCTGTACATTCGAGTGTAACTATTATGCGGACACCTTTACTCTTAGCCATAATCTTAACAAACAGTCAAGCCTGAAGAGAATTAACACAAATTACTATCTTATCACACTTCGGCGCATTTTCTCAGCTAATCGCTTAATTTTAATATCTAAGGAATAGCCACGGCGGGAAGAAACTATCACAGTCCCCCCATAGCGATCATGGAGAGCTTGCTGCATCTGATTGTCAGACAAAGCAGCCCCACAGTCAATTGCTAAGGGAAGTAATAGCAGTATAGCTGTGGGATTAGCTGTGATATTACTCTTTCTATAGTCATATCAAAATATAGTGGGAGCGTGAGAACCCCTATGCTTTAGCGAGGGGATGAAACGTGACTCAACAGGATTTATCCTGTCGTATCCTTAACACAAAAAGCTTTGACAGGCATTGACAAAGCATTTTTGTGTAGTTAAAATAGAACAAGCATCCATAAATATGGTGAAAAACCCAAAAGATGCCACTTAAGTAGCCACACAGCTAAGTATAACCTTAGCCAAGGTGGGTAGGGGAGTTTTGACAGTCCCAAAACAATATAATTTATTTAATAGATTAAGTAAATCATATTGTAAACGTTGCGTAGCATGGCTTGGGCCTGCGTAGCAACATCAGTTCAGAATCCCCTGTGTTTCAACCAGGGGAAATGTCAAAGTCATATCATCTCCCAGCTAAGGTAGCGACTATAGATAATAATTGATCCGGTGGAATGGGTTTAGCGGCGTGCATCTGATATCCTGCCGCTAAAGCTTCTGTATTGTCTGCATCTTCAGCATAGGCGGTGAGGGCGGCAGCGGGAATTTCCCCCCCGGCTTCAGGACTCAATTCCCTCACCTGACGAATTAAAGCATAACCATCCTCTTCTGGTAAACCGATGTCAGATAGGAGTACATCATACCCACCGGGGTTTGCCTTCAGTGTTGATAGAGCTGCTTTTGCTGATTCTACTCCAGTCATCTCAACTCCATACTCTTCGAGCACTATTTTAAATAACTCCAGTATATCTGCTTGATCATCTACCATTAGTACCCGCAAACCTTCCAGATGTGGGTAGTTATTAATTGGCATTTGGGCTACATCTGCAACAGACCCCGAGTCTGTAGCTGTGGGCAAAGATTTAGGTTGCTGGTCAGCTAACAGAGGTAGCCTGACAGTAAAAGTTGCTCCTTGACCTTCACCCTGACTCTGGGCTTCAATAGTCCCGCCGTGGAGTTCTACCAAATAGCGGACAATGGACAGACCCAGTCCCAATCCTTGATTCGAGCGGCTTCTGCTCCCATCTGCTTGACGGAATCGGTCAAAGATATAGGGGAGAAAATCAGCACTAATGCCTTGACCCGTATCACTCACTTGAATCTGAGCTGCAAAATCACTGTAATCTAGTGTGATGGTAATCCTGCCCCCCACTGGGGTGAATTTAATAGCGTTAGAGAGTAAATTCCAAAAGACCTGCTGTAAGCGAGTGGGATCCCCTAGCATACTTGTAGGTGGAGGGGCTAGGCTGGATTCAATGGCAATCTTTTTGGCTTCTGCTGAGAAACGGACAACCTCAATGGCAGATTCAATCACGGAGACTAGATTCAGCGGTTGGGTATCCATCCGCAGCCTACCCGCACTAATGCGGGAGATGTCTAACAAATCCGTAATCAGATGGGCTTGGGCTTGGGCGCTGCGCTCAATGGCCGCCAAGCCCTGATCAATTTTAGCTTGATCAAATTCCTTTTTCTGTAATAGCTTGGCCCAACCCAGCATAGAATTGAGTGGGTTGCGCAGTTCGTGGGAGAGAATTGATAAAAACTCATCTTTGGCACGGTTGGCTGCTTCCGCCCCATTGCGAGCTGACTGTTCTTGCGCCAAAAGTCTTGTGCGTTCTGCTTCCAATTGCTTTTGCTGAGTGATATCCTCAATCACTAAGAGAATCATTTCCCGATTATCTACTAGTTTCATTTTCCGGCCATTGAGCCGCATGATTTTGTGTCCGATGTTCTCAAAGTTGTGTTCAACTTCTAGACCTTGAAACTGGTTCTCATAGGGAAGAATTGCTTCTAAAAGCGATCGCAACTGGGGAATATTCCACTGTTTATTACCAATTTCGTAAACTAGGCGTTGTTCTGTTTCTTCTGGTACAACCTCGAATGTATCATAGAAGAATTGATTGGCGCTGATCACGCGCAAATTAACATCTAGGACTATGAGAGACTGGCGCATAGTATCTACAATAGCCTGGACATAATCTCTGGATGTTCTTAGCTGTTCAGAACTGCGTTTGAGAGCATCAATATCAACCAAAATTACTACAGCACCATCAATTTTATTGTCAATTGTCCGATAGGGTCTAATCCGCAGGTCATACCAACGCCCGTCTCGGTCTTGAACTTCTTGTGTTTTAAAGTTGAGAGTGTTAATTACCTCTAAAATTTGTTGCTGCAAGTCCGGAATATTCAAGTTGTGATTAATATCACTAATTGGTCTGCCCATGTCACTGGGAATGAGATTAAATATTTTCTCAGCTACCGGGGTATAGCGTCGAATTTGCAGATTTCCTCCCAACATCAGGATGGGAATATTAATACTGCTGAGGAGGTTTTGTAAATCGTTAGTGACTTGGGTGGACTCAATATTACGCCGTTGCAATTCGTCATTAATGGTATTTAGTTCTTCATTGGTGGCTTGAATTTCCTCCTTAGCCGTTTCTAATTCCTCATTGGTGCTTTGTAATTCTTCGTTGCTAGAAAGAATTTCTTCGTTAGCGGCTCGTAAATCTTGATTAGTGGCTTGCTGCTCCTCTATAATTGATTGCAGATACTCTTTATTGGCGCTTAAATCCTGTTTGAGTCGGTTAATCTCCTGCTCTTGATTGTTGGGCTTGCGTCGCCTAGACTGTCCAGGAGCCGTCACTATCTGTGAAACAGCTGTTGAAGAGGATATATCTGTAAATAGAACTAAAAAGTACCATTCTCTAGCCGCAGCTGGTTTAAATGGTACAACATCAATTCTTACCTGCCTGAGTTGCTGATTATCTGTAATTTGGATACCTGACTTATTCACCGGTACATGTCGGTTTTTGGCTTGATGAATAGCGGTGCGTAATTCTATCCGTAATTCGTCTTTCGCCATCTTCATTAAGTTAAAATTGGGTCTGCCTGGTGGGGGTTGCAGATAAGGACTGGTGTATCCCCGGAATTGCAAAATTTCCCAATCTTCGTTAATAATCACACCCACAGGAGCGTATTCATTTAAGACAATCCGGTCAGCTGCTTTGTATAATTCTATGTCATTCCATGCGTCTGAGCTCACTGCTGGCTGGGTGTTGGGACTTTCTAAAGGATAGTTGTTTGTGATCAGATCAATGCCCAATCGATTCGGAGTGATTTTTCGGGAGTATATCTTATACTTTCTATCAACCAAACCAAACAAATGGGTGAACTCACCTACTGTTTCTGATGTGCCTAACATCAAAAAACCATTGGAATTTAAACCGTAGTGGAAAATAGGCAGCAATTTTTTCTGTACGGCGCCACCCAAATAAATTAGCACATTCCGACAGGTAATTAAATCCAACCTGGAAAATGGGGGGTCGCTAATCAGGTTGTGTCTGGCAAAAACACACACCTCCCGCACTGCCTTACTAATTTGATAACCGCCCTCCACTGATATAAAGAAGCGCTGTAAGCGTTCTGGTGAAATATCTATTACTTGATTTTTTTTATAAATACCGTTGCGCGCTTTTTCAATTACTGATTCATTTACATCAGTCGCAAAAATCTGGATAGGAATATTAATTAGCTGATTACTTAAAAACTCTAGCAAGCAGATAGCAATAGAATAGGCCTCTTCACCTGTAGAACAACCTGCTACCCAAATGCGGATGGGTAAGTTTGGGGTTCTATCTTTAGTAATAATGGGAAAAACTTCGGTTTTTAAGGCTTCAAAGGCTTCAGGATCACGGAAGAAACTAGTAACAGTGATTAGTATATCTTGATATAAAGCGTTAACTTCTGCGGGGTTCTGTTGGAGATAACAGACGTAATCTTCTAGCCTGTCTAATTTATATAAAAGCATCCGCCGCATGATGCGCCGCTTTAAGGTTGTTTTCTTGTAATGGCTAAAGTCCACTTTTGTCGCACTTAGCAGCAGAGTGAAGATGGTGGACAGGGCATCTCCGGTTTCATGTATTGTATTATCTATGGCTTTGACTGAGGTGGGATGATTAACGTAAGGATGACGACTGATATTGGCTAATTCTTCGGCAATTTGTTTTGGTGTCAAAATAAAATCTACATACCCAGAAGCCACAGCTGTATTCGGCATGGTATTCACTTTTGCCGATTCTTTACACTGAGCAAAAGTGATTCCACCCGCTGCTTTGATGGTTTCTGACCCCTGTGTGCCGTCGCAGTCACCCCCGGATAATACAACGCCAATGGCTTTGTTACCCCGGTCTTCTGCTAAAGAAATAAAGAAACTATCAACTGTCATGGAAAACCCATGAGTCTTGGATCGCGGACTTAGTTTCAGCACCCCTTGATTAATGGTCATCATGGCGTTAGGTGGAATGACATACACATGATTTGGTTGTACAATCATGCCATCTGATACTTCCACCACAGGCATTTGGGTGGCGCGAGAAAGAATTTCTGTCAATAAACTTTTCTGATGGGGACTCAGATGTTGCACCAAAACGAAGGCCATACCCGTATCAGTAGGTAAATGACTCAGTAATTCCCGGAATGCCTCCAATCCTCCCGCAGAAGCACCCATCCCCACAATGGGAAATAATTCGTTTTGGCTCACCTGTTCGCCTTCTGAAGCGTTTGCTGGATATTTATTGCTGGAAGGGCGAGAAATCATGATTTTTAGCCGAGCAGATTTTGGAAAATTGTTATCTAGTTATCCTGGTTCTACTCTAGCTAAAACTAACTCACGAATGTAGACATCTGCTCAAAGCTAGAAAGTAATGGTTATGCAGTCCGGCAAGATTTAAGTAAAATTAAATTACGGCAAAACCCGCATTCATCCAGAGATATAGTCTATGCAGCTACTTAAAACAACCGATACAGATTTTTCCGTTAGATTCAAAGCACTGGTCAGCGATCGCCGGGAAGCAACGGTTGATGTTAGTGGTACAGTGAAAAATATTCTCGCTGATGTGAAAGTGCGCGGCGATGTGGCAGTTAAAGAATATACCAGCCGCTTTGATCACTATACTCCCCCATCCTTGCATTTAACCCCCGATTTTATCTCGGAGCAAGCAGCACAATGTCCGCAAAATGTCAAGGAATCTCTCCAACTAGCTGCCGACAGAATCGGGTCCTTTCACCAAAAACAACTCCCCCAAAATATTGGTTACACCGACACAGCAGGAGTCAAACTAGGATTAAATTGGGTTTCCCTCTCCCAGGTGGGTATCTATGTCCCCGGAGGACGCGCCAGTTATCCGAGTTCTGTACTGATGAATGCCTTACCTGCTAAAATAGCGGGAGTGGATAGGATTGTTATGGCAGTACCTATGCCAGGGGGTGCGATTAACCCCGCAGTCCTCGCCGCCGCCCAAATTGCCGGGGTGACGGAAATATATAGTATAGGCGGATCCCAGGCGATAGCCGCTTTAGCCTATGGTACAGAAACTATTACCCCTGTAGATAAAATTGTCGGACCTGGTAACGCCTATGTTGCCGAAGCCAAACGCCAAGTATTTGGAACAGTGGGTATTGACAGTGTAGCTGGACCATCAGAAATTTTGGTAGTAGCAGATAGCCAAAATAACCCAGAATGGATAGCTTGGGATTTACTTTCCCAAGCAGAACACGACCCCAGCGCCCAATCAATTTTAATTACCGATTCTGCCCAGTTTGCCGAAAATGTGATACAATCCATTGAGCAAATTCTCACCCATCTCCCTACAAAAGAAGTAGCAACCGCCAGTTGGCAAAAACATGGTGCGGTGATTTTAGTCGAAGACCTCACCGACAGTATACCACTATTAAATCAGTTAGCTCCCGAACACGTGGAACTGTGCATAGATAACCCCCAAGGATTTGCTGATCAGATTAAATCTGCGGGGAGTATGTTTTTAGGACGTTACACCCCAGAAGCCATTGGGGATTACCTAGGCGGACCTAACCACGTACTTCCCACCGCCCGGTCAGCCCGTTTTGCCTCCGGTTTAAGTGTCTATGACTTTCTCAAGCGAATTACCTATTTAGAGTGTAATCAAGAAGCACTGCAAAAAATAGGTAATGCCGCTGTAACTCTAGCAGAAACTGAAGGTTTACCAGCCCATGGGGGTAGCGTATCTATCCGCCTACAGTGACCCTGAATTAATTACCTGACTCCCATGACTGCGGGGGTCATCTTGATTATTAACCGGTGCTACTGGGGCGCGAAATTGGGACACATCCCCGCTAGTTTGCCCATAAGGTAAAGATGACCCCGTAACTAAGGCTTCTAAGTTACTGGCCATGACTGTACGGGGTTGATCTCCAATGCTTTGGGCGATGGTTTCCCCATCTCTACCCAAAAAGACAAAGTGGGGAATACCATCTACTCGGTATTTGAGCATCTCTGGGAGCCACTTGTTATTATCTACGTTCAACATGACAAAGTTTACTTTCTCGCCATATTGTTGTTTGAGTTGGGCAACATCAGGAGCCATTTTTTGGCAGACAGTACACCAGTTAGCGTAAAATTCGACTATTGAGGGTTTACCGTTGCTGATAGCCATTTCTAAGGGAGTTGATGCTTTATCTAGGTCTGCTAAAGAGGCGGAGGTTGTCTGGGTTTTCAATCCTAATATTAAGGCTACGCTCAGGGCGATCGCTACTATGGCAATTAAGAAGTTTCTCACCCTGATTCCAGTTGTGGTTTCAGGCTGAGAAGTAGAATTAATAGGGGATTCTGTAGTCATGGTTAATTTATTAACAGTTATTAACTATTGTGATTTTTATATTGGAAAGTATCAAGTATTTGTATTTGACTTGTATTAACGTGAGTTCGACGGAACTAAAAAATGGCACGAGGGAGAGCAGGCAAATATTTTGGGTAGATTTGATACTCCCCACGGCTAAAAGCCGGGGGATTCTTGAATAGTCCACAAACGAACCTTCAACGGTGCTATCAAAGACACCCTACTGACTCCACTTAGGTCTAAACCTAGTTTTATCGCTACTTTAGCTAAAATATTAGCCGCTCCATTAGCATCAGCGTTTAATAGGATATTTCCTGCTGTTCTAAACAATCCACGATTCACACGTTTTCCTGATGATTGCCACCCTTCCGGTTTTGCACGAAATGTAGGTAGCACATCACCATCTAAAAAACTAGCTTTACTGGTATACGATTCCTCTGTTTCTAGAAATTGAATTTTATATTGGTTGCATAATTGCTCAATACGATTTTTTAATTTAGCTGATGGAATTTGAACAAACTTTTGATTATTAAGTTTCCCCATATCAGCTTGATCTTTTTGTTTTTTATTCCACCCGAATACAATTGTGCCAATACCGTTATTTAAGCAATGATTAATTACCAATCTTGCAGCTTTATTGACGGCATCCCTAGCTTGACGATTGCGTTTTTCAGTTATGTGGGCTAATTTTTCATTCCAGAATCCTTGAGGCTTATTTTCTTTAATAGTCGCAATCTGTTTGTTGTACCATTGATTCATTGATTTTAAATGTTTTCCATCAATAATAAAACTTGTCCCAATATTAGAGACGCAAGTCACCCAATTGTTTATACCGTGGTCTATACCTAATACCTTGGACTTATCTAGATCAACCGCAACATCGATCTGCTTGTACACATATTCGATATAAAAACACTTGTTTCTTGGTAAAATCCTAAACTCTCTAATGCTTTTAAAATCAAGATTTGATGGCATTGGCAAGCAAAAAGCATCTAATCCAAACCACGTTTTTACTTTAGTACCAAGGGGAAATCTTAAAAGCCCTTCTTTGAGTTTTACATCTGCTTTTGGATAAGTGACAAGAGATAGTCCACCTCTCCGGTATCCAGGGAGCCTAGGACGTTGATCAACTGTTCCTTCTTTGACTGCTTTAAGTAACCCGATGAATGACTTAAAAGACTCTGCAACTGTAGTTAAACATTGTTGAGCAACGTGTGAATACATTGATTGAAAATGGAGGTTGCTTTTAAATAATTTATGCAAATCGTACTTTCCAGGGATCTTGCCAGTTTTAAAGTACAATTGTCTTGCGTAATAAGTCCCGCAATTAGCAAGTTTAGCTGATTCTCCACACAAAAATTCCAGAATAGCAGCTAAATCTTTATCAGGCTTAATTAAGTGTTGTTGACATCCGTAATTAGACATTCTTTTGGTTTTCGATATATTGCTTAATCACTGACAACGGCGCACCACCGACGGTAGACACAAATATGAAGATTATATGAAGTAATTTATGTAATCTTGAATGTGGCTAAAGCCACTGAATCGCTTTAATGCGACTAAAGTCGCAATCGACTTATCCCCATGTCTGAAGCCAGGGGCTTGCGTCTCGTTTATTGGTCAAGAATTATTACATCAAATTCAGCAAAATCACAAAGTGAGACGGGAATAATTTGACTATCTGCTACTGCAACGCTAAATGTAACTTCATAGCATCATCGACCAAATCTATCAACTCTTGACTTAAACACCCTACCACATCTCCTAAAATGCGCTGTTTAGAAATTGTCCGAATTTGTTGCGCTTGCACCTTAGAACGTTTAGATAAACCCGAATCTTCTGGATTTAATAAAACCTCAAAAGGATATACACGACTGGTATTAGATGTAATGGGTAAAATCGTTACCGTAGTAGAAGCATTATTATTAGAATCATTGCTAACAATGATTACAGGACGGCGTTTATCCATTTCTGACCCCACTGCGGGACTAAGATTTGCAAAGTATATTTCACCACCTTTCATCACTGAGTCCATCCCCTACGGTTAAATCCCATTCTGGGTCAATTTCCTGCGCTGCTTCCCGGTAAGCTCGCTCTAATTCTTGATAACGCAATAGCTCTATAGCTAATTCAATTACTGCTGAACGAGATTTACAGCCTTTATTTAATTTGTAATTTTCAATAAACTGCAATAAAGAGGATGGTAAAGAAATGGAAATTTTTTCAGATTGCATAATATTACCAAATGGTAATTCTATCTTTACTACTTTAGAGTAGCATAAATGGTTAAAGATAGCCAAGCAATCAAAACACACATATTTTGTTCACTTCAAGCATTTGTTGGTTTAGAAAAAATGCGATCTGAAAACCTCATTTCTAATTGGTATGAATTGCCAATAAATTTATTTACTTTAGTTGTGCGCGACTACATTTTGGACAATCTTACTAATGTTTGTGCTGCTTAATCAACATGCATTAGTTTTTTGCCAATGTGTAACTCCTAGAGATATTAAAATGCGTAGATAATTCTTCTGTTCCCACTCGGTGAGGACATCAATCGAATGAATACTGTTCACGGTTGACGGTTAACGGTTGACTGTTAACTGTTAACCAGTTCATAACTGATTTATAGGGGCTTCACTTGTAACTATTCTCCTAAAACCTAATTATGGTTGGGGGATGATTGCATCTGTACTCAGGCGATCGCCTTTAACAGCAGCGCTTACGCATCTTGTGAAGATAATCAAATAGATGATTTTTCAGTCAGATAAATCTGACTTTAGCTATTAGACAGGGGTTTCTAACCCCTGGCTCCCCGTGTAGCATCAAACAGGGTATTTAATCCCAGAGCGATCGCCTTTAACATCGCCTTTAACAGCAGCGCATCCCGTCAAGTTAATCAGATAGGGGATTTCTAACCCCTGTCTCCCTAGCTATCAGACATCTGATTAACAATATTCATGGTTTCCACACTGACTCTACACACGCGCATTAATAAATCTATGACCTGTTCTTTATAGTCTACAAACCGGTAAGTATTAAACTTTTCCGCAATGGTGGGGTCTTTGGGTTTCTTCTCTTTATATTGATCTAAAATCCATTCCAAGGCGCAACGATTGCCTAACATATATTCCCATGCTATACTGGGTATACCTTGTAATGTGGTCACATCATCTAAGATAATACTCCCTTTGGTTTTATCAGCTTTTAACTTCGGCTTGGGTGTGGTTTGGTTACCCTTTAAAGGAATATCAACCCGACTGAGTTTGTAGGGTGTGACGGTTTCATAATTAATATGTAAATCCATGAGTTGTTTTCCCCAGTCCACCCATTGGGGAAAGTTATCATATAAAGGTAAGCGCGGGAAGTCTCGTTTTAAATTGAGTTCGTATTTTTGGCGGTACTCTGGGTTATGTAGCACCCCATAGGTGTAGTGGAAGATATCTATTTTAGTAATTGTTGTGTCTTGGTAATGGGTGTGAATTTGTTCTAGTCCCCAGTCGGTGATGTTATCTATGCGCTTTCCTTCTTGGTCGTATATGTACAGGGGGATACATTGGGAATCACCTGTTAGGTGTAAATCAATTAGTACATCTGAACTAAGACAGTGAAAATATTTACTTGAACCAATAGCTGAGAAAGCTATAACCTTATTCTGACCATTTAAATTTTGTGAAAACATCTCATAGTGATTTTGAGTCAGTCTATGATTAAATATTTTTTCTGTGTAATGATATAGCTTAAAATATGGTCTATATAAAGATAATTTTACTAACTCTTGATTAAAAATAACTTTTATGCCACTATTGAAATAACTTGTTAGTGAAGAACTCCATTTAATATAATTATTTATAGTTTTTGAAGCAACACAAGAGTTATACACATGAATCATGTTTTTCATTTTCTTGATTAAATCTGATTGATTCAAATCATAAACCCATTCATCTCTTGTAGTTTCTACACCCCTAGAAAACAACTTAAATACAGCTTCTTGTCCTTTACCTGCTTTCACATTCTTATCAACCACAGGTAAAAGACTATCAAAATCATTATCAGTTTGATTTATCCAGTTACCATTACTATCTGGTTTAAAATGAGTAAAACCTAAATCTTTAAACTTTTGAGAACTAAAATATTTTTTCTTATCCTCTGCATT
>NZ_JAQMTM010000151.1:0-4398 GCF_028331085.1 Anabaena sp. CS-542/02 | reverse complement strand
TGCAGCTGTTCATGTGAGTATTGTTAATTGGTGTAAAGAACCAACTAAACAGAAGTTTTTAGATAGCGTAGAAGTTGAATTAATTACAACATCGTTAAAAAGTGAACCATCAGTCACTGACGCTAAAGTATTAAAGGCTAACAAAAACTTTTCTTTTCAAGCTTGCGAATTATCCGGTAAAGGCTTTATAGTCTCTGAAGAGGAAGCGCAAGCATGGATTATTCAAGATCCTAAAAATCGAGTAGTGCTTAAACCCATGGTGGATGGTAAGACTTTAATCAATCCCTATAAAAAGTTAGATTGGGTGATTGACTTTAATGATATGTCCATTGAACAAGCATCAGAGTATAAGTTACCTTTTGAAAGAGTTAAAGATAAAGTCAAGCCAGAAAGAGATAAAAATCGTCGTGATTCAAGAAGAATTAACTGGTGGAAATTTGGTGAGAAAAGACCAGCCATGAGGGAGGCTTTAAAAAATCTTAAACTTTATTTTGCCATACCAAAGATTTCTAAATGGATAGTTTTCACCCCTGTAGATATATCGATTTTACCCTGTGAAGCTAATATGGTAATTGCATCAGAAGACTTTTACATATTAGGTATTCTCACATCTAAAATACATCGCCAGTGGGTAAAAGCCCAAAGTTCAACTTTAAAGGGAGATACTCGCTACACTAATACCACCTGCTTTGAAACCTTTCCCTTTCCCCAGACAGCAGCAGGGGAGATAGTCAAAAAAATCCGAGCCAAAACCGTAGAACTCCACGAATATCGGACTCAAGAAATGGATTCCAAACGGTGGGGAATCACCACATTATATAATAAATTCTACAACGAACCCAGCAGCCAACTATATAAACTCCATGAACAACTAGATAAACTAGTGATGGAAGCCTATAAATTTAAACCTGAAGATGACATTTTAGAGCAACTCTTAAAATTAAACCAACAGCTAGGAGACAAAGAAAGCCAGAATCAACAGGTAATCGGACCAGAAGCAGTTAATTAAAATATTGTCAACAAACACCACATCTTTACCCCACCCTAACCCTCCCCTTGTAAGAGGAGGGGACTGGATTTAAGGAATTAAATGGGGTGATAAATAGGTGAATATGTGGTGAAAATTACGGCTGAAAACTTATCAAACAACCTCTAAATTATCCATAACTCAAACTTAACCACTACTAACAAACCAATTCTCAAGTGTTAAATCCTTAAAAGACTGAAAATCCGAAACATTATTAGTTACCAAAATTAAATTATTACTGTAAGCAATACTCGCAATTTGACCATCAACAAAAGCCGGGGTTTTGCCAATCTTAGATAGTCTAGCCCTTTCTTGGGAGTGCCACTGTGCAGCTTTTAAATCATAATTTAGAATTGTCATTTTTAAAGGTATTTGATTAATATATTCCAGCAATAATCGACGTTTTTGTGATTGCACCAAACGTAAACAACCAAATAAAAGTTCGTGCATTACAACCGAAGCAGTCGCAATCTCTAATTGATGATCAGTCAGTTTTTTAACTACATTAACATTAGGAGTTTGACGAGTGGCTTCTGAAATAATATTTGTATCCAATAAATACTTGATAGTCAAAATTCAACATCCCTACCGACAGAGAGATCGCGCAAATCCGCAAAATCTGCATCATCAAAAGTAATATTCTCCTGCTGCATCCTTTCTCTAAATTGTAAAGTCATATCCCAAAAACCCTCACCCCCTGTTGGTACATCCTCTTTTTCTGCTACATCCTCCAGGATAGATGTGATTTCTTCTTCCAAAGTCCGTTGATGACTCTGGGCCAGACGTTTGAGTTTTTCTATAACAATGGGATTAAGCCGTTTCAAGATAACTTGAGTCATATTTATTCATCTCCTTATAAACTAGAAAAACAGAATCAACAGGTAATCAGATCCCACCCAACAAAATAAAACATCTTCCCAAAAAACACCTTTGCGAACCTTTGCGTTTAAACACCGTACAGGCGATCGCCCCAAAGATTCTCCCAGATACCCGACTTCTAGATAAATTATGGTAGGGTATCTTTAATTATGTGAGAAGTCTGGGAGCTAGTAATTAGACCCACCCAACTAATTAAAATATATTGTCAACAAACACCACATCTTTACCGCACCCTAACCCTCCCCTTGTCAGGAGAGAATTAGGGAGGGGTCAAACAATTTCTAGAATTTATCCAATTTACAAAACTTCCCTACCCAAATACACCTGTAAAGCTTCGGGTATTTTAACTGTACCATCAGGCTGCTGGTAATTTTCTAAAATTGCTGCCATAGTTCTGCCCACAGCCAAACCGGAACCGTTCAAAGTATGAACATACTGGGTTCCTTTTTTCCCGGATTCCTTAAAGCGAATATCTGCTCTGCGGGCTTGGAAATCTACACAATTAGAGCAACTAGAAATTTCTCGATACTTACCAGAAGATGGTAACCATACTTCTAAATCATAGGTTTTTGTAGAACCAAAACCCAAATCACCTGTACAAAGATTAATCACCCGGTAAGGCAATTTCAAAGCCTGTAAAATTGCCTCTGCATTCTCAATCAATTTTTCTAATTCATCAAAAGATGAACTAGGATGAACAACCTTGACCAACTCAACTTTATTGAATTGATGCAGACGAATTAACCCCCGCATATCCCGCCCATAGCTTCCCGCTTCCCGACGGAAACAGGGAGTATAAGCACAATGATAAATAGGTAAATCTTCCGCTGCTAGAATTTCTCCGCGGTAAAGATTAGTAACGGGAACTTCCGCTGTGGGTATTAACCATAATTCATCATCGGCACATTTAAAGCTTTCTTCAGCAAACTTTGGTAACTGACCCGTCCCGGTTAAAGCGTCAGTATTCACTAACAAGGGTGGACTAACTTCTATATAACCCGCTGCGGTTTGCATTTTCAGCATAAACTGAATTAATGCCCTTTCCAAGGCAGCACCCGCACCGACTAAGGTAACAAACCGGCTTTGAGCAACTTTCACAGCGCGCTCAAAGTTGAGAATACCTAATTTTTCGCCGATTTCCCAATGAGGGAGAATATTCGGGTTTTGGGGTAGATATTCATCACCCCAGCGCCGCACTTCAATGTTTTCTTCTTCACTCTTACCAATGGGTGTAGAATCGCTGGGTAAGTTGGGAAGTGCTAGGAGGAGTTGGTCAATTTCGAGTTTTAAAGCTCTCTCTTGGGGTTCGAGTTCACCTAATTGAACTTTGAGGGCGTTACCTTCATCCCGCAAGGCTTGAATTTCTGGAGATTGAGGATTTACACCAGATTTAATTTTTTGCCCTACCAGTTTACCAATTTCATTACTGCGAGCCTGAAGTTGACTACGTTTACCTTCTAGTTCTCGCTGTTGCTTGTCTAACTGTAATATGGGTTCGATATCGTATTTACCACTACGACTATTCAAGCGTTGTTGAATTAATTGGGGATTTTCCCGTATTTGCTTAATATCCAGCACAGATTTTTCTCGGTTGCCTAGGGACTTATTGCCAAAACATCAGCATATACTGATTTTGGCTTGCTAGGACAGGAATTGCCAAGACAAAATCCCCCTGGTTATTTTAGCCTCAGCTGCGGGTAATGCGATTCAGTAACCATATTGATACTGCTAGCCCGGCGAAGTGGGCGGAAACGGTGTTAATATTTGCCTGGACTACCAGCATATCTAGACCGCTAATAATTCGCGTGGGGTCAAATAGTTGAGTAGTTGCAGCTTGGGGGGATATGGATCTGGCTACCAATGTCCCGACAATGGCTTGGGAGCCTAACAATGTGACTAGCATTCCCACTAAATTAATCCATAGTCCCAAGCGTAATACTTCTAGGGTCTCACTTTTGCGCGGGCGGTTTTTGGGGTTGGGGGATTGCAATTGATTACCAATTATGGTATAGCGATAAGCTAAGTAAATACCACCACCTAAAATCAGAATTCCGCAAACTGCTAAGAATACACCAAATCCTGTACCGGGGTTATTATTGGCGCTATTGGGCCGCTGACTAAAGATGGCAAACAGCAGGACAATAATGGCAGAAACAACACCTAGGACTAATTGCACCCAGAAGCTAATCCAACCTGTCAGCCGGAAGTTTTTAGCAATAGCCTGGACGGTAGACGAGGATGATGGGGTGTCAAGGTTTTGTGACATATTGGTACTAATCTCGGTGAAAAATTGTTAAATTTAATTAAAGTCAGTGAAAGGGTTACCCCTCCCACAAGGGTAGGTATTTTACATTGTCGTGAGGGCAAGACTTGGTGGACAAGGTGGACAAGGTGACAAGGGAGGAAAACAGTACAAAGTCTGTATTCTTAGTCACAAAAATAGTCCGTCAAAAAACCATTGTCCGTATAAAATCTTCCTTGTCCATCCCTTC
>NZ_JAQMTM010000150.1:0-7053 GCF_028331085.1 Anabaena sp. CS-542/02 | reverse complement strand
GGTGGTAGTCTTTTTCAGAAACTTAATTGGAACACAATCGCGTCTGGCTAAGGCGTGCAAGTCTACTGAGGGATAACCGCTCCCATGCCCCCTTTGAAGTAGAAAGTAAAGTCTAGCTTTGTCTAGGTTTTATATAGCAGTGAACTAACACCACAAGCGAGGCACAGCATTTGAGATGCTTGGTTACCAATTGTCAGAACAGCATTCCCTAATGCTAATACAGCAAAAGGGAGAGCGATCGCAGCGGTTACACCATTTAAGGTGATACCCTGATTTAGTAGAGTCCCCCAAAGCTTGAAGAAGATAACTACCAACCTTTATCTGCTTGTTCTAGGACATAAGCAGATACATCAGAAATTTGTTCTGGTTTTAAACGACCCTTAAAAGCTGGCATAGCACCTTTGCCATTTGTAACTTGACTAATAATCGCCTCTTGGGAGTACATACTGTATTTTTCTAGATCATCCTTTTTCAAACTTTTATTAGCTTGAACCAAATTTCTCCCACCTGCATGACAAGCAGCACAATTAGCACCGAATATTTTAGCTCCACTAATAGTATCTGCTGCTAAAGCTGGACTACTAAAGGCAAAGGTGAAGATAGTTATGCTTAGAAGTATCAGAGAAATAATTTTTTTCATCTTGTGTTCTCCTGAAGAACGGTTAGTTGCGGACAAGACCTTTCACAATTATTGTGAGTTCAATCAATTGCCCGCGTCAAAAGACAATCTGTCAAACTTGATTGTGAAGAAAATCTATGAAAGATATTTTCATTCCTACCTTC
Organism: Anabaena sp. CS-542/02; assembly: GCF_028331085.1. NCBI lineage: Bacteria > Bacillati > Cyanobacteriota > Cyanophyceae > Nostocales > Nostocaceae > Anabaena > Anabaena sp. CS-542/02. The sequence goes on along the minus strand of NZ_JAQMTM010000150.1, from coordinate 6,270 downwards.
AACCTCGATGGGCTAACTTTTGCATCCCATCTTCTGTGACCCGACAAATGCGCCAATCATCCAAAATAGTAGCCCCCATACTGCGGTAGAATGCTTGCGCCGACTCATTCCAGTCCAAGACACTCCATTCTAAGCGTCCACAATTGCGCTCTACAGCTATTTGGGCTACTTGAGACAAAAGAGCCTTACCAACACCTTGACGGCGATATTCCGGTAAAACAAACAAATCCTCTAAGTAAATTCCCGGCTTAGTCAAGAAGGTAGAATAATTGTGAAAGAACAGCGCGAAACCAACTGCTTGCCCTGCATATTCGGCTAAGATTGCCTCAATATACCTGGGAGAGCCAAATAAATGCTCCTCAAGAGCCAAAGCATTACCAGTTACAGCGTGGGATAATTTTTCATACTCAGCTAGCCCCTGAATTAAATTAAACAGTACTTTGCTATCAGAGGGTTCAGCAAAACGCAAAATCAAATTATCAGAACCAGTCATTAATTAATCATGTATAGTTTATAGTCCATAGTCTACAGCGAATTTTTGGATTAGTTGGGATGAGGATGTGCCTAAATATATGAGCAACTCCTAAGGAAGCTTAGGAACAGACAGAAAGCCTAGCTTAACCAGAATGCCAGATTTAATTTTCAGGTATCTTAAACATCCTGTCACACAAAATGACTTAGGCGTAAACAGATGAGTTGGTTTTCACCCCTGGCCTGATAGCTGGTGTTGGTGGTGGGGTTCTCAGCTTACCTGATTTAATAATTATGAATTAGGAATTAAATTAACCATCCCTTTAGGCGCTTGGCGATATGAGGACGGCGCAACTTGCGCATGGCTTTACTTTGAATTTGTCGTACTCGTTCACGGGACAAATTGAACATATTACCAACTTCTTCTAAGGTACAGGGTTCGCTGGTTGTCAAACCGTAGCGTAAAGATATCACGTCTTTCTCTCTGGGGGTTAGCACATCACCCAAGACATCCCAAATCTCCTGACGCATCATGTTTTCATTCATTTTTGCTTCTGGAGACAGGTTATCTTCGTCTTCTAGCAAGTCCATTAGTTCTGTGTCTTCCTCTTTACCTACACGGTGATTGAGAGAAAGTGCTTGTCGCCTTAATTGTTGTAATTGGCGCAGTTGTTGGACACTAATTTCCAACGCTTGGGCCATTTCGGCTTCGTTGGGATTCCGAGAGAGTTTTTGCTTGAGTTCTCTTTGGGCTTTTTTGAGCTTGTTGAGTTTCTCAACAATGTGAATGGGTAAACGGATGGTTCGCGCATCATTGGCGATCGCGCGGGTAATTGCTTGTCTAATCCACCAGTAGGCGTAAGTGGAAAACTTATAACCTTTATCCGGGTCAAATTTTTCTGTAGCACGATTTAGACCCATGGCACCCTCCTGGATTAAATCCAGAAACGGTACACCGCGATTCAGGTATCGTTTAGCAATGGACACCACTAATCTCAGGTTGGAGCGAATCATTTTACGTTTCGCGACTCGACCTTGGTATAAGCGGCTTTCTAGTTGCTTTTCTGTCATTTCTAGCCGGGAGGCTACTTGTACCTTACTGGTTGACTGTCCCAGTTCTAATTCCAATGCAGCTTGGATCTCCCTTACTTCCTCGAGAAACCTAACTCGCCGGGCTAACTCTACCTCTTCTTCGGGTTTTAACAGGGGATAACGCGCCATTTCTTTAAAAAACGCGCCTACAGCATCATCATGCTCGGTTTTGTTGTATCCTGAAGGCCTGGCTGCAGCCATGTCATCCCCATCACGTTCGTCTGATTCCAGATTTTCGATGATTGGGGGTTCTGACTCTACCATTGATTCTAAAAGTTCCAGTGAGTTTTCTTCATGTTCGACAGTGGTTTCTAGTATTTCCATTGTTCCCAATTCAGCAATGTTCATAGTTTCCTTTAGGGATTTTTGCTTTGTTTGGTAGATAATTTCATGACACGCTGCTTCAAGCTTGGTAGTTTTCCCTAACCAACAAATGCACCCCTTTGTCAGAAAAATATACACGGAAAGCTAATTGCTTATTCATTAGTGAAAATCAGCCCCTACCCGCTTTTTCTTGGTTCCTGTTTGATAGAACCTCTAAGAAGTACTGGTTTTGGCCCCCAGAAACTATCTTCTCAGGTTCCAACACAAATATTCCTGACTTTTCCTCAATCCCCGAATCTGTCAAATGCCCTCAACCTTTATCCACCTTAACAAATATAAAAAACTCAGGTAAATACCCCCCAGCGTTAATCTTTTATAAGTTACATAACTTTTTCTGCTTCATCGGTGAGAATTTACTACATAAATCATCATCTTGCTTTGGGTTCGGTGCTGATTTCATCGAGCTTCCTAAAGGACATGGTTTGACTAGTCTAATTTTGGGAAATAGTTTATTTGTATAAAAGCATCTCATATGTACCAAGGGTTGAATATCTATCAAGGGGATGAAAAACACTATATCCTATTCAGTAGTTAGTCAGACCATTTCCGGAATCCCTGGAAAGATAATTGGATTTTTTATAGAGGATTTTAAATATTTATGCCACGAATTGTTAAGACAAAATTGTCTGGTACATTACATAACTGGGAAATCATCAAGTATTATGGAGAGAAAAGTATGATCAAATACATTTTACCTCTGAAAAATAAAAATCTTTGATAAACCTGTGTGCCGCCCAAACAATTAAGTAGAAATTAGACATAAAATTGTTGACAAAATAGCAGTAGTATGTATAAAAATCAAATAAAATCGCTGCATTTACTGGTGGCTGAACCTGGTGAAACTTACCAATCAGTAAATGTGAATCGATGGATTGAAGTGTTGGTAGACTGTCCAGGAACTACGGGACTTTTTACTTATAGATTGCCGAGGGAGTTAAAAGTAAAACCAGGTGATATTTTAACTGTACCATTTGGTACTCAAAAAGTAGGAGCGATCGCCATTCGTTTATTGGCAGAACTAAATATTGATCTACCACCAGAAAAAATCAAGGATGTAGAAGATATAGTCAGCGAAGGGTTCTTCCCCAGAAGTTATTGGGAATTATTAAATCGAGTAGCTGCATATTACTATACGCCTTTAATTCAGGTGATCCGGGTAGCCTTACCACCGGGATTACTAGGGCGATCGCAACGTCGGATCCGCCTAGTTGGGGATGCAGAAATAAAAAGACAAATCTCCTCAGATTTAACTTTCCTTAGTCCCCCAGCCCAACAAATTTTAAACCTTTTACAAGGTCAATCAGCAGGAGACTATAGCCTAGTCTACTTGCAACAAAAAGTCAGAACAGCCTACAAAGGTGTGCGGGAGTTGTTGCGATTTGGGATAGTAGAAAGTTATTTAGAAGCACCGCGACTCAATCGCCCAAAACTACAGAAAGCTGTTACTTTGATTGGCGCTATTGATGATAATTTAACCGAGCGTCAACAAGAAATTCTGGAAGTATTACGGCGGCGTGGGGGGGAATTGTGGCAGAGTGAACTATTACAAACTTGTAATGCTAGTTCTTCGACCCTGAAGACCATGGTACAAAAAGGTTACATTGTCATCGAAGAAAAAGAAGTGCGGCGAACAGAACAGGGACTAGCACTAGCACCAGATCACCCCAAAACCTTAAATCCTCACCAAGCAAATGCATTAAAGAATATTCAAGGTTTGAATGGTTTTGCTCAAGTCTTGTTACATGGGATTACAGGTTCTGGGAAAACAGAGGTATATTTACAAGCGATCGCACCTCTACTAAAGCAAGGAAAATCCGCCCTGGTATTAGTTCCAGAAATTGGACTTACACCCCAACTAACAGACCGTTTTCGCGCTCGTTTCGGAGCTAAAGTTAGCGTTTATCATAGTGGTCTTTCGGAAGGGGAACGTTATGACACCTGGCGACAAATGCTCACCGGGGAACCGCAAATAGTCATCGGGACTCGTAGCGCGATTTTTGCGCCTTTGCCTAATTTAGGTTTAATCATCCTAGACGAAGAACACGACAGCAGCTTTAAACAAGATTCTCCCATTCCTACCTACCATGCGCGCACCGTCGCCCAATGGCGAGGGGAATTAGAAAATTGTCCCTTAGTTTTAGGTTCTGCTACCCCTTCATTAGAAAGTTGGGTCGGTCTGACAAACCCCTCTACACCAACTCCTAGTTATTACCTCTCCCTTCCCGAACGGATTAATTCTCGCCCATTACCACCGGTGGAATTGGTGGATATGCGGCTAGAGTTACAGATGGGAAATCGTTCTATATTTAGTAGGTCGCTACAATCAGCTTTACATCAGCTACAAGAGAAGCAACAACAGGGAATTTTATTTATCCATCGCCGGGGACACAGTACTTTTGTGTCTTGTCGCAGTTGTGGGTATGTGATGGAATGTCCCCATTGTGATGTGTCGCTCTCCTATCACCAGACTGAAGAGGGAGCGCCGCAGTTACTACGCTGTCATTACTGTAACTATACGCGATTGCATCCGCAACAATGCCCTGAATGTGGTTCACCTTATCTGAAATTCTTTGGTAGCGGTACTCAACGCGTCGCCCAAGAATTAGCAAGACAGTTTCCGCAGTTAAGTTATATTCGTTTTGATAGCGATACCACCCGTAATAAAGGCGCACACCGTACCCTACTGACTCGATTTGCTAACGGTGAAGCCCATTTATTAGTAGGAACACAAATGATTACCAAGGGTTTAGATTTACCCCAAGTGACACTGGTGGGTGTGGTTTCTGCTGATGGTTTGCTGAATTTATCAGATTATCGCGCCAGTGAACGCGCATTTCAAACTCTAACTCAAGTAGCAGGCCGTGCGGGTAGGGGCGATGATGTGGGTAGGGTGATTGTGCAAACTTACACCCCAGAGCATCCGGTAATTGGGGCGGTACAACAACATGATTATCAGTCTTTTTGTCAAACTGAATTAGAACAACGCCAAGCACTTAATTATCCTCCCTATGGGAGATTGATTTTATTGCGCTTGAGTAGTTTAGATGTGATTCAAGTCCAGAATACGGCGCAAATCATCGCCACAGCTTTAAGTTCTCAGTCAGGATTTGATATCCTTGGACCAGCACCGGCTAGTGTCATGCGGGTAGCTAACCGTTATCGCTGGCAAATATTACTCAAGTTTGCCCCAAATGTGCTACCAAATTTACCTGACTGGGAGTCAGTGCGATCGCTTTGTCCTGATGCTGTGAGTTTAACTATAGATGTAGATCCATTAAATATTATGTGAATTATGTGAAACTTTGAAAGACGTAGCAGTTATCAAACTGCTACACCTGGGAGATATCGGGTAGGAAGTGTTTGAATACTAGATAAATTCTTCCCCAGTCCATACTTCATTGATGTGAGTCATCCAGGGTATACCTTCATTGACTGGAGAACTAACGCTAATTTTAGCTTGGTTGGCAAATCGTTTTAACTGGTTGGCTAAATAAGGAATAGTAGTCATGATGTGCTGATAACTTTTAATATCATGACAGACCAAAATTAACATGAGAATGCCGCTATTAACCTTGAAATACCAGTGACAGCTAGATAACAAAATGCGTACTGTAGGCTTACAAGCCAAGAAAAAGCTTTTTTTGGTGGCTTCTTCTAGTTGACTCAGCCAAATACCGCTCATTTGCATTGTTTTTGGGGATGGTAAATCATCGGGAGATAAATATGGTTGATACATAGTAACTCTGGCATTATTCAAAAGATTAAAAACCTAAATCCGGCTGAAGGCTCTGTAAATAATTACCTAAACACCAAATTCAGCCAGTAGGCTCCAGACTCCATGAACTTTTGATTTAAGCTCCGTTCACCCCTTTACAAACTTTATATAATCCATCAGATATTATTGCTAATTTTCCTCATATTTCCTTAGTATTTAATCCATATAAGTTAATATTTTGAGGGAACACACCGAACAGGGAATAGGGAATTGGTGTGTACTTCATGAGCCTGAAAAAGCCTTTAATACTATTTTGATATGAATAGGTAGCTGAGTTGTTGTGGGGTGAGTATTTGCTCCTCTTCCTCCATCCAGACTTGAAGCTGTGGGGGGTCTCAACCCCCCACGCCTTGATGTGGGTGAGTTAGAGGATGTTTGTCAAGTCATGATTAGTGTATCGAATATTATTTGACCCCACCCCCTTCCTTACAAGGGTAGGTTTTTAATATGATCTGTGAAGGCAAGACCACCGAAGACAAGGAAGGAAAGTGGACAAGGAAGATTTTATACGGACAATGGTCTTTTAAGGGGCTATTTTTCTTACTAAG
>NZ_JAQMTM010000149.1:0-12330 GCF_028331085.1 Anabaena sp. CS-542/02 | reverse complement strand
CGTAAGGAAGATGCTGTCACCCTTGCACCTAGGGGGTAGGATTCACACCTACATGAACACACAGTTATAAGAATCTGGTTTTCACCAGCCTTACCTTCCGTCCCTGAGCATTTCTACTCATTTAGGAAGAACGAATCGCACAATTGTCTATTCTTAATGGCAATATTGTCTCATTTTATACTTCGGAAGCTAATAATTCATCCAGCTTACCTTGACGTTCTAAAGCGTGAATATCATCACAACCACCAACATGGGAATCATTAATAAAAATTTGTGGTACTGAGCGTCTACCCTTAGCTCTTACCGACATTTGAGACCGTGCAGCTTCATCTCCATCAATGCAATATTCAGTAAAATCAACACCTTTTTTAGTCAACAAACTTTTAGCACGTATGCAAAATGGGCAGGTGCTCCAAGTGTAAATTTCAACGTTGGCAACCATAAAATCCTCAATTAAATTTAATACTTCTTAATTTTAATGCCTTTTTAATGCCTTTAATCCCCCCCCGCTTCTATCCGGGGGGTTCTTGCAGCCATCACGGCGACTAGACACAGATTTTACCCTAATCAAGTCACCGAGTGTCAACAACATATTGAACCAGTTGGGTCAGACGTTGACGCAGGGTTTCTAAACCTAATCGCTGACTGGCGGAAATAAACACAGCCAAGGGAAACTCCTCCCGAGCTAAAGCTAATGTGGCGCTATCTGCTTGGTCAATTTTGTTAAAAACAACCAGTGCTGGACCCGGAGTAACTGGCATTTGTGCCAAAATTTCCCTAACTGAGCGAATATGGCTCAACCAAGCAGGATGAGATAAATCTACCAAATGCAGTAGAGCATCGGCTTCTGTGACTTCCTCTAAGGTGGCACGAAAGGCATCCATTAAAGAAGCAGGGAGTTCGTGTATAAAACCTACTGTATCTGTGAGTAGAATCTCTTGAGTTCCACCACGGTCACCATCGGAAATTACTAAGCGGCGAGTGGTGGGGTCAAGAGTAGCAAACAACTGGTCAGCGGTGTAAACTTCCGCGTTGGTGAGAGCATTGAGCAAAGTGGATTTACCTGCGTTGGTATAGCCCACTAAAGCCACAGAGGGAACTTCCTGATTTTGCCGTCTTAGGCGTAACCGGGAGCGATGGGCTTGTAACTGGTTGACTTCTTGTTGCAGTCGAGAAATCCGTTTTTGAATAGCGCGGCGTTCTGTTTCCAGTTTAGTTTCACCGGGTCCACGGGTGCCAATCCCACCACCTAACCGCGACATAGCCAGACCTCTACCACTGAGTCTAGGCATCATATATCCTAACTGTGCCAGTTCGACTTGTAGTTTACCAGCACGGGACTGGGCGCGTTGGGCAAAGATATCTAAAATTACCTCTGTGCGGTCAACTACACGGACACCAATTTTCCTTTCCAAGTTACGCACTTGGGCGGGTGAAAGGTCACGGTCAAAAACAATGAGATTAGCTCCCAGGGTTTGGGCGGTAAGGGCGATTTCTTCTACTTTTCCCTCACCCACTACTGTTTGTGGATGAATCCGCGATCGCTTTTGTTGTAGTGTCTGTAATACTTCTCCCCCTGCTGTATCTACTAACCTGGCTAATTCCATTATGGTATATTGGAATCTTTGACTACTTTCACTATCAGTAATAATACCAACTATAACGACGCGATCATGGTCAGCAGCTACTTCCGTGGCCACAAATTCCCGTTGGAATTCGGCTTCCACACTGTCCACTAAGTCGATAAAATCCTGCTCTGACAGCATATCTAAACTCATAGGTGGGGATACGCTAGAGTAAAGTCCCGAGTCGGGAGCCACTAAATTTACCTTTGTCCCCGGCTGAGTTGAGACTAGCTGTTTAGTATTGGATACTAAATGAGCTAAATAACTTTCCTTGACGTACCCAGTGGAGCCGCCTCCGCGCTTTGTAAATCCTGTCCCGGTGATATTTAGCACCACAAGCGCATCTAAGCGTTGCAGTGCCATAGCCGTCAAAGCCGACTCATTCGGGGGTTCTGCCTTGAGATTTGTGGCGATACAACGAATACCGCTCAGACGCTCTGCACCGTACCGGGGTAATTCTAACGGTGGGATTTGCGTTTGACGGGGTGTACCTACCCCTACACGCATCACTTGTCCCCGACGGTTCAGGTAAGCACATACAGGCTGATTGATTTCTGTGCTGATAGCAGCCAGACGCTGGGAAAATTCAGGCGTAGTAATGCGATCGCCTGGTATGCGCTGGTGGTACAGTCGCTGTAGTTGTTTCAGCTGACTGGATTTTAGACCTTGAAGATTTCCAAAAATAGTTTCTATAGGCGTTCCTGACCAGTAAATGGCCCCCCAAATCATTACTTATGTCTATTTTACAACAGTGTTTTGTCTATCAACTCCTTCTGATCAAGCTGACAAACAGTAAATATTCTCATCTAAAACATGATATATTGTAATATTGTTTTCTTCAACTTTAGGAACACTTACGGAGTTAGCAGATAATTAGCCTGGCAGAAACTACGTAAATGCAGACAATCCACAGATTTTTGACATTCGACGTACCCTAAAGGGTATATTTGCCGTAAAAGTCCCAATTAACGATGGAATATCCTTGTTTCTCAAATTATTCGACAATCATAGAGTCTTTGGATGACTGATCTATTTATCCTCTACCTTGTCTATCTAAAAATTTGTTGAATTTAGCTAATTACCATTTTTCTTAATTTTAGGATTTTGATCCACAGATGAAAGATTCATCTGTACCCATTGTGGTCATGTTGATGAGCGGCAAGAAACATTAAGGTGAAAGCAGTTAACCAGTATGGGTTAATTTAAAAAAAAATTCGTAAAGTACCGCAAGACTTCTCGGAACCCTAGCAGCTATTACTGTTTCAAACGCCCAACCCTGAATCAACAGGGTTTGTGAGCAGACAACACCACGCTCTTGAGAGCAAACGTGGTGCGCCTGGGAACTTGGAAACTCAGTTGGATCTGTTTTTCCAAGATAACAACAATGGCACTAGAGTACCTGGTGGTGAATATCCCGCCTTCTAGCCGGGTAGAGCGTCAAGCAGAGCGACATTCCATGTCTGCTGTGGTCACAGCATGGTATGTTCTAGAACGGTTATTATAAGTGAGTTTAATTTCTTCTAAAGCCAGACGTAAATCCTCTTTACTACTAAAACCTTCTAGACGATGCCGAATTATGCCATTTTCCACTAACAGCAAAGTTGGCAGTGTCCTGAGTCTATAAGTATTAGCCAGTTTAAAATTATTATCAGCGTTAACCCCCACTAACTTGATTTGCTCACCACATTGAGCATTAAATTGCAACAACAGAGGGTGAATCAGGCGACACAAGCTGCACCACGGTGCTTCAAAATTCACTAAAACAGGAATGGGAGATTGTAAAACTTCTTGTGTAAATGTCCGCTCACTAACCGACAACACCATGACGCCTCTAAAATTATAAGGTTTTGATATTAAACTAGCTATCAGGAGCAAGAATTGCCAACGCAGTTATTTCCTCAAGCAGCTTTAGGAAAAACATACAATGTAACCACCAGCCAGGGCAGAGATACTGTCGCTGTTTTCACTTATCCACTGCCCATCTTTCCTGTTCCCAGGAAATTGGACTGCTGTGTTATTACTTCCCTAGTACAAGCATTTAACTTGTCAAAGACCTAGAGAAAATATCAAACTGACGAAGCGATCCCCCTGCTGAAAGCTATTAAAATTCATACTACATTGATTTGGCAGCGGTTGATCGGCGGAAATTGCCATTGACTGGTATTTTATTTTGATAGTGGGGATCGTCTTTAACTACCATTCTATCCTACTAGTTGCTACCAGTAACAGGGGGTGAGCCCAAGAGAGCAGACCTATAAAAATTGCTACTCCTAAGTAGGCAGGGCGGATAAACTCCTGCCATTTGATAGATTGACGACCATCAATAATTGCTCGGAAAGGAATAATTGATGTCCGTTGTTTGACCATTTCAAAGGCTTCACCATAGCGTCCCGCCAGCCGGCGATCGCCATGCCAAACACCAAACAAGTGATGCAAGATTAAGCCCAGGGAAGTAACCAAGGTAAAGCTAGTTCCTAGCCAGAGGGTATGGGCTAAACACCAGATAATTTGCCCCACCATCTGGGGATGGCGGGTAATACGAATAATTCCTGTCTCGTAAAGGTGAACTTGGGGCTTTTGAATGGCGGCGATTTCTAGTAAATTGAAGGTAGCAGGATACAAAAAGAAAAAGGAAATCGCTGATAATACCCAAACTCCTAGCCTCACTCCCGGTACTGCCTGTACTAGCCACAGTTGCAAACCATCATACCGATGATTGAAAAAGTAAATAATTAAGATTACAGCTAAGGGTAAACTAACTAATGCAAAACAAATGCGATAAAGCCTCGGTCCGATGTGTTTTTCTGCCCAAGGACGCAGAGCTGCTCCCCCACTGTGAGCGATCGCGAAAGCTAATTGTAATCCCAACATGACAAAATGACTGGGAGTAAGCCAAGAATTTAGCATTGTATACATAGGTGAAGTAATTTAACAAAAATTTAACTCAGTACAACCAATACCACAAAATTTTCCAAAGGAGACTTTCCTCATGGTGTTGTGGTACTGTCTTTTTGGAGTCAAGCCTTCTTGAAGATGCAACAAAACAAGGGAGGGTGACAAGCTGGAAAAATTGATTCACTAGTCAATTGTCACCAATTATTTATTTCTGCTACAGATCCCGCCCCTAGTGGGCAGAAAAACTACGTAGCAGTTTGCTTTGTTCTCCAAGCCGCTCCTTTTAAAATTGTGGGTTGAGCCTTATGTCTGACCTTCCTTTCACTTTAGATCAGTTACGTATCCTGAAAGCGATCGCCGCAGAAGGGAGCTTTAAGCGTGCTGCTGATAGTCTTTACGTCTCCCAACCTGCGGTGAGTTTACAAGTCCAAAATTTAGAACGACAGCTGGATGTGCCTTTATTTGACCGTGGAGGTCGTCGCGCACAATTAACCGAAGCTGGACATCTACTATTGAGTTATGGTGAGAAAATCCTAAGTTTGTGTCAAGAAACTTGCCGCGCTGTGGAAGATTTACAAAACCTCCAAGGCGGTACTTTAATTGTTGGCGCTTCTCAAACCACCGGAACTTATCTTTTACCAAAAATGATCGGTATGTTCCGCCAAAAATATCCAGATGTGTCAGTGCAACTACATGTCCACTCTACCCGGCGCACGGCTTGGAGTGTCGCTAATGGACAAATTGATCTGGCGATAATTGGTGGTGAAGTTCCGGCTGAGTTAGCAGAATCTTTGGTAATTATGCCCTACGCTGAGGATGAACTAGCCCTGATTTTACCGATATTTCATCCCTTTGCTAAACTGGAAAAAATTCAGAAAGAAGACCTATATAAACTACAATTCATTGCTCTAGACTCCCAATCAACTATTCGCAAGGTGATTGATCAGGTACTAGTAAGGTGTGATATTGATACCAGACGCTTTAAGTTTGAAATGGAACTAAATTCCATAGAAGCCATCAAAAATGCCGTGCAGTCAGGCCTGGGTGCTGCCTTTGTCTCCACCTCAGCCATCGCCAAAGAATTACAAATGGGTGTATTACGATCTACCTCCATTGAAGGTGTCGTCGTCAAGCGAACACTCTGGATGATTTTTAATCCTAATCGCTATCGTTCCAAGGCTGCAGAAGCCTTTAGTCAAGAAATTTTACCTCAGTTTGCTACTCCAGAATGGAATAAAGAGATGTTGAAAATATCACAACCAAAGTTAGGGGTGAATACACTGGATGGAGTTAATACTAACTTTTCTGAACCAGTCTAAAATCTAGTTATTAGTCTTTTGTCATCAGTATTTTTCAGTTGGGGATGTAATTTCCTCAATTTATTGGTGGGGAAATTATAATTTATGGTTGAGAGCAAGTAAATCGATTTATTGACGGCATGACAATGATAAATTACAAAAAGTAAAATGAAAGTTTATTGTACTCGTCCGACTTGCCCTCGCCCACAAAACTATTTTGCGGATTTGGACGATATTAGCACCCTGAAAACAACGCAACAAAAATATTGTACTACCTGCGGTATGCCCTTACTCCTAGATGGTCGATATGTGCCAGTTAAGTTACTGGGAAGAGGGGGATTTGGTACAGCATTTTTAGCAAGAGATCGCCGCATACCAGGAATGCGTCAATGCGTAGTCAAGCAGTTCCAACCCGCGGGAAGTTTATCACCTACTCAATTGCAACAAGCACAAAAGTTATTTGAGAGAGAAGCAGAAGTTCTAGCCCAAATAGGTAGTGAACACAAGCAAATACCTGATTTATTTGCTTTTTTACCAGTAATAGTTAATAGTTGGCAAGGAGGACACCAAGAGCAGTTTTTTTACTTGGTACAAGAATACATTGATGGACAAAATTTAGAAGAAGAATTGGATCAGAAGGGTAAATTTTCTGAACCAGAAGTTTTAGAAATACTGCAAGACATTCTCAAGGTTTTACAGTTCGTACATGATAAAAGTATCATTCACAGAGATATTAAACCCTCTAATATCATGCGTCGTCGTGATGGTAAACTCTTTCTCCTGGATTTTGGGGCTGTCAAGCAGGTAACAAATACTCCGGGAGGCTCTAATGCTTCCACTGGTATTTATTCCATGGGATTTGCACCACCTGAGCAAATGGCCGGTAACCAGGTCTTCCCGTCTACAGACTTATACGCTTTGGCTGTCACTATCCTGAACTTGCTGACAGGTAAAGAAGCAAATCAACTGTTTGATACCTATACTAATCAGTGGCAATGGCGCTCTTTAGTTAGGGTGAGTCCTCGCCTGGCTGATATTTTAGATAAAATGCTCTTACCTGCTGCTAATCAACGCTTTCAGTCGGCCAATGAAGTAATTATAGCTCTTTCTCAACCATCAATTACCCCAATTGTTACACCCAAATCTCAACCTGGGAAAACAAAACCTCAGCACAGTTTTTCTACGTGGGAATTATTGGGTGGAGCAGCTTTTAGCGGGTTTGAGGGTGCATTAATAGCGATCGCTCTGAATAGTTTCTTGGGCAGTGCTATAATCACTGGGGTGATTTGTGCTTTGCTTTTAGGTATAATAATATTCGCCCAAACTAGACGGTGGATTGAAAAGTTTGATTTATTATTGATTCCGGTAATTACCTTAGCAGTGATTCTTTTTGTTCCCTTTTTACAAGGGGGGATTACCATTTCACAAATAATCTTGCTAGCGGTTGCTGGTGGTTTAGTAGCTATTGCAGTTACATCTATATATCGCATTATTTATCAAATATTATCTTTAATATTTAACAAAAATTAAAATTTGACCTACACATCTAGTTTCTTTCAACATTACTCACCGCGACGCATAAATTTATCAATCAACCCCAATTGTTATTATGTCCCAGAAAAATGAAACTACCCTACTTGTTTTTTCCCTGCTGATCACATTGGGCTTATTAGGTGGTATTTTGTGGTTTTTTGACATAATTAGATTTCCCCAAAATCAATCCGGTGCAGAGCGGATTAGTTTTGGAGAAACAATTTTGAATACTGGTGAAGTGACTCCTGACAAAAAAGCGGGAGTACAAGCAATAAGTGAGAGAAATTATACCCAAGCGATCGCAAGTTTAGAAACATCCTTAAAACTCAAGCGTAATGACCCCCAGGCACTGATCTATTTAAATAATGCCCGCATTGGTGCTGCTAAAAGCTATAGTATTGTCGCCTCAGTACCTGTAGGTAATAATCCCAATGCTTCCCTAGAGATTCTACGCGGTATCGCCCAAGCCCAAAAGGAGGTGAATACCTCCGGGGGTATTAAAGGCGTACCTTTAAAGGTAGGGATAGCCAATGATGATAACAATCCTGAGATTGCTCAACAAATTGCTGCTAGCCTAGTCAAAAATCCCGAGGTCTTGGGGGTAGTTGGTCCCTATAGCAGTGACACTACCTTAGCCGCAGGTACTATTTATGATGCTGGGAAACTGGTAGCTATTACTCCTATTAGCACTTCGGTGAAAATTTCTAACTTTAGCCCCTATGTTTTTCGCACAGTACCTAGTGATTTTATCGCAGCTAGGAGCTTGGGTAATTATATGGTCAAAAACTTGCAGAAAAGACAAGCGGCGGTTTTCTTTAATTCCCGGAGTAATTACAGCCAGTCTTTAAAGTCGGAGTTTGTATCATCTGTGTTGTTGGAGGGTGGACGAGTATTAGGTGAGTTTGACGTGTCGCAGGGAAATTTTAGTGCTGCTAAAAGCCTACAACAGGCTACTGCGGAAGGTGCAGAAGTGTTGATGTTAGCAACTGACACTGAAAGTTTAGATAAAGCACTGCAAGTGGTTCAACTTAACCAGAAACGGTTAAATGTACTGGGAGGAGATGATGTTTATAGTATTAAAACATTAGAAGTGGTGGGAGAGGCAGCCTTGGGGATGGTGGTAGGAGTTCCCTGGCATATTTTAGGCGATCGCCAGTCAGATTTTGCCCAAAAGTCGAGGGATTTGTGGGGTGCTGATGTTAGTTGGCGAACTGCCATGGCTTATGATGCCACTGTAGCCCTGACTGCCGCATTAGAAAGAAATCCTACACGTTCGGGGGTACAACAAGCACTGACCGCGTCTGATTTTTCTCCTACTGGGGCTTCTGGTGCGATTCGATTTTTACCTTCAGGTGATCGCTCTGCGCCTGTGCAACTAGTAAAAGTAGTTACCGGTAAACGTTCCCGGACTGGCTATGACTTTGAACCGGTACGGTGAACCATCAGAGAAGATGGGGAAAACGTTTTCCACGGCAGAAATTCTTCCCCAGGCGAGTTGAGTGGTCTTAATGTGGTTTGTACAGCCACGACCACCCAAGCCCAGTCTGAATTAACTGAACATCCCAGGTAATATAGAATACATTTCTGCTATTGACCCTTGCTATTGGGAAGCAAGGGCAATAGATTGCTCATTACCAAGAACATTGATTTTCACATTACCCAATTGATCACAATCTGTTTGTGGTTGTCAAACAGATTGCTCAAACCCAGGAAGTAGATATTGCCGACTCTAACTTGCTGTGGCTTTTGTTCATCAGCTGTGAAATGCGTTTCAGTTGGCTCGATTAATCGACTCTGCTGGTAAGCAAATGAGATTATCTCCCTGGGTGAGGATTAAGCCGCGTTGACGCAACTTACCCATCAAGCGAGTCACAGTTACACGAGTGGAACCGATGGCGCTACCAATTTGGGCATGGGTGAGGGGGAAGGGCAGACAATAGCCACGAATCACATCGGGGTCAGTCTCACTCATAGCCGGTTCTCCGTATTCCTCAATCAATAGTGTCAGGAATCCTAAGAGTCGGTCAATGGTGCGGCGTTGTCCCAAGGCACTCAGCCACAGTAATTTACGTTGGTGCTGATACCTAAAGGCATCCATGACTTCACGGCGGAAGTGAGGCCAGTTGTCTAAATCGTGCCAGTACATCCACAGCACAGCTGTTTGGTCAACATGGGCGTATGCTTGGAGGGTGAATGGTGACTGAGCCACAATTTCAAACGGTTGTCCCGCGCCGATAAAACCCAAGAAGGCTTCTTCTGGAGTTCTATTAATGCGTCGAGAAGTGAGCTGACTGGCGGTGGCACTAACTTGTGCTGTTCCCACCATGCGAATTGCGCCCCTTTGCACTAAGTACAATAATCCAGGTCGGGCTGGAATACGTTCATCCTTGCTAAAGGTGCGGCAGCGGTAGTGTTCTTGAGCCCAGTCAAGAATCCGTTGCCAAGTTAAAAAAGGCCGTGATGCCTCAGAAAAAGAAGATGGAGATTGCATAGGTAACAAAGAGCGTTTGGCTGAATACAAAGACGTAATAAAAAGGTGCAAGGAGTGTCTTTGTGTCGGCAGAGTAGGCTTAACGCCTAACAGCGTCAGCCATACAAAGAGCAGAAAAGCAGTTAGTTTGCACTCTACTCTTTTGTTATACTTCCTACTGTACAATGATTGTAGTAAAGTTTACTGACAGTTCATCGAAAATTCATCAAATTTTATGCTACTCTCATTTTTTTGCATCAAGTTCAGATTTATATCTTAAGGTAGATGACGAAAATATACAAATATGTTATGGATACCCTGTGAGTACAAGTGTATATAGTTCAAATTTACTAGTGAGCCAAGAAATAGCAATTAAGGGGTTAATATATCGTTACATATTATATGTACTCAGTTTTTGTAATTTTAGTGGTGAATTTGTCCCTATAGCAAGTAGAAAGTTTCCTCTCTATAAGGGTACAGATGATAGTCGAGTTTTATATATTTCAGGTTTGGCGCTCCAGTTGGCAAAATCTGATCATCAAAAAACGATGGACATCGCCAATGGAATTGTCTCTCGCTTATCAGCAATGGGTGATGGTGTTTTTCAGGTGGAAGTGGTTCCCCCTGGTTGGATTCATTTAGAGTTAACTCATGCATTTTTAGCTGCTTGGTTGCAAAACCTTGTAGTTAAGACTGTGGGTCAAGATGGGGAGAGGGAAAAAGCCAAAATTACCATGTTAAATCCCTCTAGCTTGTTTATGATTCAATATGCTCATGCACGTTGCTGCTCATTGGTGCGGCTAGCTCACCATGAAGGATTGATTAAACTCAAGGAAGCACATCAGCCCAACCTTACTAGTTTGGTATCGGTAGAGAACATACCTTGGCTCAACGATGAGCAAAAACTCCGCTTCACTCACCCAGCAGAGGGTCGTCTGATTACTGAGTTAGTAGAGGCTGTAGATAACTTAGAGTGTAATAGTACAGTGAACTGGGAAAAAGTTGCCTTGGATTTAAGTCGAGCTTTTGAGGCTTTCTGGTGCAGGTGTCGGATTTTGGGGGAGGTGAAAATTACTTCACTAGAATTAGCCCAAGCCAGGGTGGGGCTGATTATGGCTACTCAGTCTGTGTTGAGGTGTTTACTTGTAGACAAACTGGCAGTTTTTGCTCCTCTGGAGTTATGATTATTTGGGATGAAAATATTCTTTACCAAATCTTTATAATTACTGGGAAAAATCGCAAGTTTTCTGGAAACTATTGACTGATGTAGTCGCCTCGGTTATATTTACAGATGTGTGAGGAGCGAACCAGTAAAGGCACCGAGACGAAACACGGCCAGTCGTCGGTGTCTTTTCTGATGTTAAGCAGTTTTAAGAGAGTAAAAATTTCTCGATCGCACTTACTACCCCATCTTCCTCTACAGTAGGGGCTACCCATTGCGCGACAGCTTTTACACCTGCTGGGGCGTTACCCATAGCTACACCGATACCAGCATATTGCAGCATTTCCAAATCATTAAAGTTATCACCAATAGTCATGACGTTGTTGCTTTGTAAGCCTAGTAATTCTTCTGCTAGGTAACGCACAGCAGTTCCCTTATTAACTAAGGGGTTAGTTGCTTCAAAGAAGGTAGCAATCGAAGTTGTGAGGTAAAGTTCAGCAGGTGTGTATTGACGGCGTAAATCACCTAGTAGCTGATTAATTACCTCTGTGTCGTCGCATAGGGCTAGTATTTTGGTGGGTTCATTGCTCAGAACTCGGCGTAGGTCGCCCACAGGAATTGGCGCAATACCAGAACGTTTTGCATAGGTTTGAGTTTCTTGGCTCAAGTCTCGCACGTACAGCTGGTCATTAATATAGAAATGGACAGATAAATGCGATCGCAGTTGTGGTTGTTCAAAATAATCTAGTAGTTGGTGTGCGATTTCTCTGGAAACAGACCAATGGCGATGAATTTTCTGACTAGCTGGATCCTGAATCCAAGCGCCTTGATAAGCCATCAATGGTAGAAGACAGTTAATTTCTTGGTGGAAGCGTAAAGCTGAACAATACATCCGACCAGTGGCGATGGCTACGTGAATTCCTTTGGCTTGTACCGCTGCGATCGCTTGCTTTACGGGTACACTTAAGGTGTTAGACTCTCCAGAAATCGTACCATCTATATCTAAAACCAGTAACTTAATGTCTTGTGTAGCCAGAGCCTGATTACCAGCGGATGTTAAATCAGAGGTAGGTGCTTTGTGCATAAATTCCCCATTCAGGTTAAAACTCCCAGTATGAGGTTAGCAGGCTCTAGCAGTTCATGGGGAGGTTAGCCAATAACTAGTTATTTACTAACAATAGATTATATACGCTCATAAATGCTCAGATAGTGGTATGGCTTATGTACCACTACGAGAAGCAGTTAAACAACTGGGATTGCACCCAAACACTTTAAGGAAGTACGCAGACAATGGCAAGATTGAAAGCATCAAAAACGAAGCAGGACAAAGACTTTTTCACGTTGAAT